>CAIQLG010000543.1 GCA_903872565.1 uncultured Lentisphaerota bacterium
ATGAGCAGGCAGGAAAAGGACAGGCGCAACAGGCTGGCCCGTCTCATCATTCGGAAGTGGGCCATACCCGATCTGGTTCCGGAGGACTTCTGGGACTTCCAGACCGGCAGGCCTGCTGACAACAATGGCGGCGACACACTGAAGTCTATGTGACCGTGCATGAGTGCTGGCTCGGCAAGGTGTCTGTGAAAGCCGTGATGAAAATCGGCTCCGGAGGTCTCTTCGTCGGTGATCCGTGTTCCGCCGGATTCGACGATGCGTCCTGGGACAGGCTGCTGGCGGGGACCGGATATTTCGAGAATATTCCAAAATTGGCCAGCGGAAAGATCCTATATGCCGGTACGGGCGGTGATGGCGGCTTCAAGGTGACTGTCAGCCTTGAGCGGATAACGGATCTGGATAAGGGCGTGGAGATCACAATGCCGATGCGCATTGATCGTCGCGTGCTGAAGAGACAGAGGCTTGCGCTTGGAGGCGTAATCCCCGGCCATAAAAAGCTGAAGCCGAAGGACAGGGATCTTCTTGATGGTCTGCTCGAAATGCTCCATCTCATAGAAGATCACTGCGAAACAATTCAAGAAAGAAAGTAGAAAGTAAACCGCGTTCTGGCCTGAAGGCATTGGGCTTGAACGCATAAAAAACAAACTCTAAAAAAGGAGAAGGAAAATGCCGAAGATCACATGTGGAGTCAACGAGATCGAAAACGACCGCTACGACGGGAAGACCATCGCGGAAGTCAGGAACGAACTGGGAGTGATCCTGAACATCCCGGCGAATGCGAAGGTGCTCATCAACGACGACGAGGCCACCGACGAGAGGACAATCCTAGAGAACGACGACGAGGTCGAGTTCGTCAAGGCCGCAGGAGAGAAGGGCTGACAAGGCACTGGCTGCCGTGCACCGGGGAGTCGGAGCGATCCGGCTCCCCATCTTATTTAACATCAACATATTAGAAAGGAGTTCTATGCCGCCAATTATCTTGCTGGCTATCGCCATCGCTATTTTAATAATCGGAATCAGCGCTGGTTTTAAGATGCCTGAGCTGGACGAGATTGTGAAACCCGTCGCGGAAAACACGGGCAGGGTCTTCACGCCTGTCGGCTACTGCATAGGAATCGCTGTCTTGTTTGTCGCGGCCATATTCGCGCTCGGCCGGAAGTGGAGGGGAAGATGACTGGGAAAAGAATAATGCCGTTCATGCTTGTTGTACTGGGACTGCTGTCGCTGCTGTCGTGCGGTCCTTCCGAGGACGAGATTGGCAATGCCGTGCAGAGCGCATACAGTCAGGGAGTTAAAGATGGAATCAGGAAGGCTGTCGCTGAAATCTCCAACGCCGGGGATTCGTTCCGCGGCGATCTCAGGGCGAAAATGGAAAGCAGGCTGATAGCCTTCTCTATCGTTGCAGTATTGTTGTCCCTCGTGGGAGCTAATATTGCGGACTGGCTAAGGACTGAAATCAGCGGCATGTTCAATCTCACTGTGCAGCAACAGCTTGTGATCGCTCGATGGATATACGGTATTCTGGCCGCAGGGCTCATGGTCGTAGGACTGTCGGCTGACTCCGCATCATTTTGGCCGCTTGCGATATTGCTGGGGGGAAGTGTTATTCCGTTCTGGGAATATCTTGCCGCGCTGAGGGCAGGGGACAAAACCCAAATGAAGATTGCGATTTCAAAGGTGAAAAGCCTGTTGTTCCTGGCATTGGTCATCGTGATCATTTATAGGATACTCGGGGACAGTGGCGTCTTCGGACTGCGAATTGGAAAGTGAAGAAGTGAAGGAGCCAGCGCTGACTGGCGTTTTTTTAGATGTCACGGGGATCCGCGGGCAAGACCGCCCGGCGCGGGACCTTCCGATGCCGTCGTCCTCT
The DNA here is from genome assembly GCA_903872565.1 of uncultured Lentisphaerota bacterium. Taxonomy (GTDB): domain Bacteria; phylum Verrucomicrobiota; class Lentisphaeria; order Victivallales; family GWF2-50-93; genus CAIQLG01. The sequence continues at coordinate 1,871 of CAIQLG010000543.1, forward strand.
CCGCTTTCTCCATTTCGTCGGGATACTGCGGATCCACATTCATGTAGCGGAGCGTTTTTTCGGCTATGCTTCTGAAGGTCGGCGCCGAAACCTCGCCGCCGTAATGGTTTCCTGCCGGCTCGTCCGCCATCACGAGAAGGACAAAGGCGGGATTGTCCGCCGGCACGAATCCGACGAAAGTCGCGAAGAACCGCGTCTCGGAATATTTTCCATCCATCCATTTCTGCGATGTTCCGGTCTTTCCTGCGACATCATATCCGGGAACCCTTGCCTTGATCCCGGTGCCGCTCCTGGTGACAAGCTTCAGCATCGTGGTGATCTTCCGGCATGTGCCGTCGTTCATAAATACTTTCTCCCCGGGCGGAATCTCCATATGCACCGTCTCTCCGGTCTCGGGATTCACTTCCTTGTCCACAAGTCTCATCTTCACGAGCGTTCCGCCGTTGGCGATGGCGCAGTAAGCCCTGACAAGCTGGAGAGGCGAGCAGGATATCCCCTGTCCTATGGGAAACCTAGTGATGGAGAGCTTGTCCCAGTCGCGGAGTTTCCTGAACTGCCCGGTCGCCTCGGGCCGGATGGGAATTCCAGTCCTCTGGCCGAAGCCGAATCTCTTCAGGATCTGGTAGAGCCTGCTGTTCCCGAGCAGGAGCGAGATCTTCGCCGTTCCTATATTGCTCGAAACCCTTATTATGTCGGTGACCGGAAGTATTCCTTCCGGATGCGAATCCCTTAGAATCCTGCCCCCGTAGGCCCAGCGGCCGTGTTCGCAGTCGAACATGGTGTCCGGTGTGACGACCCCGCAGTCGAGGGCGCCTGAAACCGGGAACGGCTTCATCGCCGAGCCGGGCTCGAAGACGTCCGTGAGAAAACGGTCCCTCCACTTTTCGGGATCCATGTCCCTCCTGTCGTTCGGGTTGAATGTCGGCCTCTGCGCTATCGCCAGAATGTTCCCGGTGTTGGGATCCGCCATCACCGCATACGCCGAAACCGGCCTGTATTTCTCGAAAAGCTTCTCGAGCTCCTCCTCGACGATGGCCTGGATGGGCTCATCGATGGTCAGGTATACGTCGTTCCCGTTCCGCTCGTTCTGCACAAGCCTTTTTCCATATGTGAAAGGAACACCCCTGCGGTCGCGCTCGTAGATGTTTTTCACCTTCGTAGGCATCAGGGATTCGTTGTATGCCTTCTCTATCCCATTGACAGACTTCAATGTCTCACCATCGCTGTTCGTAATGCCCAGGATGTTGGAGAGGAGTTCGTTCTTGGGATAGCATCTCCTTGTCTTCTCCTCCAGAAAAATCCCGCTCATACGATTATCCCTGAGAAGCTTCTCGATTATTCCCGCCTCCTCAAACGAAAGTTCCTTCTTGATCACCTTGTAGCGGATCTCGCAGTCGCCCCGCTTCTTGAGAGCGATGGCATCGAAGACATCGCATACTGACATTCCAAGGGGCTCTGCGAGAATTTCCGCCGTATTGTGGCACTGTTCGGGATCCCCGGTGATCTTGGGATCCGCGACCAGGTCGGAGCATGGAATGTTGCCGACAAGCAGATTCCCTCTGCTGTCGAAAATCCTGCCTCTCTCGCCCTTTTCGTTCTTGACCGTGGTATAGACCTTTTTCGCCTTCGAGTAGAGCTCCTGTCCGCGGACAATCTGGACGAAATAGAGCCGCACGGCGACCGCCACGAGAAACATCGCGCAGAAAACCGTGCAGACTACGATTCTTACTATGAAGCTTGTCCTTGACATATCATGGTTCCCCCCGGTCCCATTTTATTTTTATCATCAGAGGTTTTTCTTTCAGGACAAATACTCCTCCCCCTGTATTCGTCTCTGATGCTCTCGGTGAGCACTGATGGTTCGTCCGCCTGGATCAGCGGAGCCTTGACGTACACTATCCCATCTTCCTCCCTGAACTGCCATCTGCTTCTGTTGGCTGATCTTTCTAATCTGTCGTTACAATTTAAAGTTATAGCATTGGTCAGCCGGACCCGCCATGTCCATTGCCTCCTTGCTGCCAACTAATCTGAACTGGGTGGTAGGACATTTTGTGTCCATATGGTTTGCCGCTCGGGGTTTATTTTCAGAGATTATCCAGCAACCTGTTTAGCCGTGATCGGTTGTTCCTTTCAATTTCCGGATTATGAAGCATTGCCATACGACGACTGCAATCAGCAGAAGTGTGATCAGCGGCCAGATGACGCAGAATATCCAGACATTGATAGCTTCATAGGAGGTGTCCAAGAGACGGGCGAGCCACAAGAGCAGATCAACACAGAGTTGGAATATGCGGTTTGTCATTTCCCTTCTGTCTTTCCCTTCTCCGTATCAAGCAGCTTCAGCGTCCTCTCGGCTATGTTCTTGAACACAGGCGCCGCAACCACGCCACCAAAATGCTCCTCTTCCGGTTCGTCCGCGATGATGAGAAGGACGAACTTCGGCTTGTCCGCCGGAACGAAGCCGATGAAGGACGCATAGAACCGGGTATAGGAATATTGTCCATCTTCCCATTTCTGCGATGTTCCGGGCTTTCCCGCCACCTCGCATCCCGGGATCGCCGCATTGACGCCTATACCCCCTTCGGCTGTGGCGAGCTTGAGCATCGAGGCCATTTTCACGCAGGTGTCGTCCTTCAATATCTTTTCGCCCGCCTCGGCGGGAATGCGCACAATCTTCCCCGTCTGCGGATCCTTGCCCCCGTCCACAATCCTCAGCTTGACAAGCTTCCCGCCGTTGGCGAGGGCGCAGTATGCACGGAGGAGCTGGAACGGAGTGCAGGAAACGCCCTGTCCTATGGGAAATCTTGCAATTGACAGCGGGTCCCAGTCCTTCACTTCCCTCAATATTCCAGCAGACTCAGGGCAAAGTGGCAGGCCTGTCTTCTGTGCGAATCCGAAACTCCGAAAGGCCCTATAGAGTTTCTCGTCTCCCAGCTTCAGTGCGATCTTCGCGGTGCCTATGTTGCTGGATACCCTGATGATGTCGCTGACAGTGATTGTTTCCTCCGGGTGCGAATCCCTCAGCGTCTTTCCCGCAAACTCCCACACGCCTTTCTCGCAGTCGAACTTGGTATCCGGAGTAATCAGTCCCAGGTCGATGGCGGCTGATATTGGAAATGGTTTCATCATCGAGCCGGGTTCGAAAACCAGACTGGACGGAAGAATGACTCCGTCCAATCCATCGATCGGATCGCGGCCCTGTTTTACCGCCAGCGCCATGATGTCGCCGGTATATGGATCCGCCATTATCGCATATGCCCGCTTGGGCTTGTATTGATCCATGAGAGCATCGAGCTCCTCCTCGGCTATCTGCTGGATGGGATTCCTGATGGTGAGGACGAGAGCCTTGTTCAGTCCAAGGGGCAGTGCCATGTCGAGCCATGCCAGGTTTTTGCCGGCGGGATTGCCTGCCGAGTCGAGCAGGACATATTCAGCTGCTGCCTTGGTGGTGGCGGGCGGTTTAGCCTTGGCCTGGTCTTTCGAATCTGTTGTACTGTTGCAGGCGAGTTGGCTGAAGACCAGCAGTGAGGAGACGAGAGCTGCTGCTGAGACGAGGCTCGAGTATTTAATACATACTTTCGATTTCATAGCTAATTCCCCCTTATGTTTATTGTTTCTAATCCTTATTTCATAGTTTTAAATTATTGCCCAACTCTCCATTCGGCGAACCTCCGGGTTGTCCCGTGGCAGTTGTTCCCCATCACCTTTTTTCCACTGCCCCCGATGTCCCTTGACAGGTAAGAGAACCGGCTACGCGGTCTACAACTCAGAAGTGAAAGAAGCGCTTGCACATGCCAATCATGCCTAATATTGTATTCAGGGTGCTACAGAACAACATCCTATCGTTGTGTTCCCTGCGAGGTTACAAAGTCCTTTGCTATCTACTCGTTGAGCCATTCGCCTATGGCCGTGCCTATTTCAGTAGCCGCCTTATTGGTTTCTTCATTGGTTATCCCGTTGGTTGAAAGTATTTTTGCGCTTGACGGTATTGACTTTTTTGATTCTACATCGTAAGAGAACTGTATTTTAGTAAACCCTTCTTTTACAACAGGTCCCTCCCAGTATAAAGTAAACCTGATGGTCTCCTTTACGGGTGTAAATTTCCCTTGCTTCCAGTCCTTTTCATCTACTTCAACGTCAACCTTATGGACAACAATATTTTTTGCCGTACCAACGGGATGATATGTGGAGAAGAATAATTGTGGTACAGAAATATATTCCCCATTTATGGTGCCCTCATAATTACATTTTTGGTTCCATATGTCTATAGCATCTAACTCATATTCATCTTTCTGTTTGTTCAGCGTTTGAGATGCGGTCTTGATGTCCTCGGCCGCTTTCTTTGTTGTGGGAGATTCCTTGGATGGTTCAGATAAAGCCAGTTCCGCAATAACTCCAGGGGTGAGACAGAGGCGGAAGCCGCCGCGGATGTCGCCCCGGTACGACGGATCGAAGCCGAACCGGTACGCAGAACGGCAGTCCCCACCGTACTCCCAACCGCCACCGCGAAACATACGATAGCCCGATTTTGCCCCAACAGGATCCGTCACCGCACCAGATGGATAATCTCTATACCAATCAGAACACCACTCCCACGCATTCCCGCTCATATCGTATATCCCAAGCTCATTCGCCTTCTTCAGTCCTACCTCATGGGTTGTACTGGCGCTGTTTTTATCATACCATCCCACCTCGTCAATATTATTGCTCCCGCTGTAGATGAACCCTTTGCTCTTGTTCCCGCCACGGGCGGCATATTCCCACTCGGCCTCCGTCGGCAACCTGAATCCGATACCAAGCTTTTTGCAGAACTCCTGGCAATCGTCCCATCCGACATTTTCGACAGGCAGATTGACGCCTTTGAACCTGCTCGGGTTGCTCCCCATCACCTTCTCCCACTGCCTCTGCGTCACCTCGTATTTGCCGATGTAGTAGCCCTTGGTCAGCCTGACTTTGTGCTGGGTTTCATAATCACACCTGCCCTTTTCCGACGATGGTGAACCCATCATGAACTCGCCCGGTGCGACATAGACCATCTCGATGCCGGTGGCAATGTGCCTTATCTCGGATGCCCAGCCGTTTGTATCTGCAGCGGAACCTTTGACCATCACGAAACCGGAAGGGATCTGAAGTCCAGGAGTATTTTCGTATGTATATGAAGATGTACTAATATTTGACAAGTTTCCTTTTTCATCATAGCCTGCCTCTTCAATCTTATTGCCCTTGTCGTCATACTTATAAACGGATTTGCCTGCTAAAGACCCGTCTGTTCTATATACAGCCAGCTCAATATTATTTCCCTTGACGTCGTACTTATAAATATATTTGCCTGCCAAGGGTTCGCCTGCCAAGTCTCTGCCTGCTTTATATATTACAAATTCGCCCTCAATCAGAATGCCCTTACCGTCATGCCTAAAAACATGCTTGTTTTCTAAAGTTCCATCTGCGCTATACCCTTCCTGCCCAATATTATTTCCCTTGTCGTCGTATTTTATTAAATATTTAATCATTAAAGCCCCATCTGCATTATACAATGCCTCTTCAATCTTATTTCCCTTGTCGTCATACTTAGAAATAACTTTAGCCTTTAAAACCCCATCTGCATCGTACTCAGCAGACACCAACTTATTTCCATTGTTATCATACTTGGAAACAGTTTTACTGACAAAGTTTCCATCTGCGTCATAGCCCAATCCTTCAACCTGATTGCTCTTGTCATCATACTTGAGAATAGATTTATTCGCCATTTCCTTAACGTCCTCACCAAGCCTGTTCTTAATATTATAATTAATCTTGACCCACTCTTTGACTTTTCCTTTTAAACCTAAAAAATCCCAAACTGTTTTTCTGGTTGTATTAAATGCTTGGGTGGTAGCTACTTGAGGTGTGTCTGAGGTCTTTGCTTCATAATATGTATATGTTGACGTTCTTAATCCCGTTAAAGTTTCTTTTCCAATATACCATTGCCTTTCAATCTCATTGCCCTTATCATCATATCTAGGGATTTCTTTACCAGTTAAAGCCCCATCTGCATTATAATCTGCTCTTTCAATCTCATTACCCTTATCATCATATTTATGGACAAATTTACTGGTTAAGGTCCCATCCGCTTTGTAATTTGCAGTCTCTGTCGGGTTGCCCTTATCATCGTTCTTGAATATAGATTTGCTGGTTAAGGTCCCGTCCGCTTTGTAACTTGCCATCCTAATCGGGTTGCCCCTGTCATCATTCGTGAAGATAACTCTGATGATTAAGACTCCGTCCGCATTGTAATTTGCAGCCTCTATTATAACTCCTCCATCATCATACTTGGGTACAGATTTGATGGTTAAGACTCCATCTGCATTATAAATTGCTCCTTCTATAAAAGTGCCCTTGTCGTTAAAGTTGAAAGTTCGCTTCGAAGCTACTTTCTTTACTTCCTCACCAAATTTATTTTCAATATGATAATTGATATCTACTCTTTCTTTGACCTTTCCCTTCACTCCAAACAATTCCCAGCCTGTTTTTCTGTTTAATACCTGATCGTCTGAGTATGAAACGAAGGAAATTATCAAAAGAAGCACAAGGCCAACAAGCATCTTGTTGGCTTTTCTGCCTTTTGATAAACTCGACGGGACTGGGACGTCAATAAACTTATTGCAATTTAGGCACGGCAGCATTTGTCCAACCATTGAACCTTCCGCTTCTAAACTTTGTTTGCAATCTTGACATTCAAGTTTCATGCTCATAAATTTCTCCTTTCCATTAATCATTTCGGAAGTTCTTTCCAGACATGTATGTTTCCTCCATTGGCAACGAATCCTCCCACAAAATTGACACTAAAAGAAAGGTCCCCCACCTTGAACTCTTCCGAATATAAATTTTGTTTCGCTTTTTCAGAACCTAAATATTTAGCACTCTGATAATATTCTAATTTTTTATCTATCTCGGATTTATGTTTTGGCGACATCCGGAAAATTACCGATTTGCAAAATTCTATTTGAATTTCTTTCTTGTATGATTCAACCGGCAACGAGCAATGAATTGCGTATGGCTCTAAGGAAACAGGGGCAAGATCTACATCAATACTAGCAAATGATACCATACGTTTGAATCCAACAGAAACACTATCGTTAGACACATACCCATCGGTAAATTCGGTTCCCTCTATTTCGAATTCCTCTGAAAACCATTTATGACTTCTTACTATGTTTCTTGCCTTTTCGAGAATTACTTTTTTATTATGGTCAGCTATTTCTTTTTCTTTCTGCTCTTTTTCGCGTGCCTCCAGCTCTTTCTTTTTCTCTACTTGCTTCTCTGTCTTAGCTTTTTCACGTGCTTCCTGCCCATCCTTTTTTTCTGCAACAGAAGAATTGGGATCCAATTCCTGTTTTAATTGTGCAATAATAGTAGGTTCGCCTTCAAAGTAGAAACGTCCCCAATAGAATGCCTTATCTCCTTTTGTAGAAGCTGTATCTTTTGCCTCCTGTTCTGTTTTGCGGATTTGAACATATACATATACCCTGTCACCACCATCAAAATTAAAATACATGGCTGGCCCCCAAAATCCTCCCTGGCTTGTTTCACTAGCAGTAAAGTCGAAGCCCTTGTTTTTCAGATGGGCTATTAGCTCACTATGAGACCATTTTATCCCGTCATTACCATAAGAAACAGAGGTTATTTTATTTACCATGGGAGTTATTTCTTTAGGCAAAATACCTTTTATATATGCGAAATAGCCGCCCGCCCCCACGACGGCAATCATAACAACAGCAATAAGAAGATTCCTTTTCATCTTGCTTTTAGGCATTGCACTGGTGATAGCCGGAGCGGCGGAATTGCCGCCTCTTTGCAGTTGCTTGACTTTTTTCGGCGACACTTTGGGCAGAACCGGAAGAGGCACCTCTATGGCCGCGTTGCAGCCGGGGCAGGCGAACATCTGTCCCTTCATGGTGTCTTCGGCCTCGAGGGACTGCTTGCAGTTATAGCATTCGAATTTTATGCTCATAGATTATTCCTTCCCAATGATACTGTGTTTGTATGATATCGACAATTCCATGTTATTTCATTTTGCCTAACAGTTTATTACTTCTTGTGTCTGTGACTCTGTCCACCTCACGCATATCTTCTTTTCTTGAGTTCACTACTGTTCTGCAGTTATAGCGGGGCGAACGCCAATGACGACGACGTTGCCACGATACGACGAATCGCGGCTGCAGCGAAGAGCTGGCCGCTTGTCGTCACTGCTGTAAATTAGGAATGTCATTGTCATTTTGCTTCAGTTATTGTATTTTTTATACAATTCCAATTCCTTCTCTTTTTCCTCTTTCTCATTCTTCTTCTTTTCATCTTCGAGTCTTATATTTTTTCCCTCCACTACCTTGGGAATTTCCTTCGTGAAGATCATTTCTGAGAGAGAGCCATCGGGATTCCTCTTGTAATATAGCGAACCCTTTGTTATTTTTCCGGTCCAAGTGAATGTCACCTCTGCCGGAGGGGGCTCCTCAACGTGGGTCTCTTCTCCTTTGGGTTTTGCTTCAGCGGGTTTTGCGGAATTTTCATCGCCTTCCACAGGCATTAGTTTAGCCTCTTTTTCCTGATCGGTCTCACCATATATATCCTTTATTTTCTGGGCTATCCGATACATCTCTTCGGCTGTCTTGGCAATTCTATATTTTGTCACGACCTTATAGAAATATCCGTGAGAAAAATGCAGTTCGACACATTCAATCGCCCCCGGAGCGGCCATCTTTATGATTTTAACGTCCCCTGTCTGCTTCCCTCCAAGATCTTTTGCCAGGAGAATATCCACATCACTGCTTTTCATGTGCCAGAGAGCCGGCTTGTATCCCTGGTCCCCGTCTATCCCCGGGAAGCTGTTGCTTATCTTTGTCCATTCATCCTCGGCCTTCTTTGTCAGTTCTTTCACGTTCAGATTCTTAACAGTTTCTGGAGGAGGAAGATCGGGGGTTTCATTCTCGAGTCTTATATTTTTTTTCTCTATGTCGTTTGTACCTGTGGCGGATGTTGCGGATTGAATAGGGATGTCCATTGTGAGACGGAAGCCGACGCTGTCACAACTGAGCGACGGACCGTAGCCAGCGCGTTGAAACGAACGACACCCCATCTCGTTGCCGGCCCAGCATCCACCGCGAAAAACGCACTTTGTGACAGAATCGATTCGCCCTCCGGCTAAAGGCATTTCTTTCCATTCGCCGTGGCTCCATACGCGGTCAACAGAAGCACCTACAGGATCAGATACGGAACCTGTAGGGTAATCACCAAACCAGTCCGAACACCATTCAAACACATTCCCGCTCATATCGTATATTCCAAGCTCGTTCGGTTCCTTCTGACCTACTGGGTGTGTCGTTTTCCTGCTGTTGTTATTGAACCATGCAACCCCGTCAGGATCATTACTGCCACTGTAGATAAACCCCTTGGTTCTATTTCCTCCTCGTGCGGCATACTCCCATTCGGCTTCCGTTGGCAGCCTGAACCCTGATCCAAGCTTCTTACAGAACGCTTTGCAGTCATCCCTACAGATTTGTTCGACAGGTTGCTTGACACCTTTGAACTTGCTCGGGTTGTTCCCCATCACTTTTTTCCACTGTTCCTGAGTCACCTCGTACTTCCCGATGTAGTAGCCTTTCGTTAGCTTGACCTTGTGTGGGGTCTCAAAATCGAGAGCGTTTCTGTCTTTTACGGAGTCAGGCGAGCCCATCGTGAACTCTCCGGGCGCGACATAGACCATCTTTATACCGGTGGTCTTGTGGCGGATCTCGGAAGCCCAGCCGTTGGTGTCGGAGGTGGAACCTTTCACGATCTCGAAATCAGCGGGAATCTTAACATCAGATTTATTTTCCTCCAGAACTTCGCTTGCATCCGCATTTTGTGTAAGTTCCCTATAAATGCCTGAGTTCTTCAGTATTTGCCCTACATCCCTCTCCACATCGCCCCCCATATCAATGCCAAGTTTCTTTATCGATGATATGATGGTCTCATTCATGCTCACGAGCATGGAAGATTTCCTCGACTGATCCGGTTCATCGGCTATGAGTCTGTCCTCGTTATTCAGATATTTCGAGATGGCGGAATTTAAGGCTTTCCTGTTTTCCGACTGGATATGTTTTTTCTCCTTGGATTTTATCGCGGTCATGAAAGTGCCATACAAGTCCTCCTTCTGGGAAATTTCTTCCCTAACCTGCTGCGAATATTTGGTTCTGGGAATGGTGTAATTTTCCTTCATGTATTGCATCTGCAGCTCTCCAGCCTTGCTATTGTCGAATTTCTTGAGATCTTGCTCCAGCAGGCTAGTCTTGAGTATGGTCTTGCCTCCAATGATTAGTGAAGTCCCCTTGTCAGCCTGGAATTTCCCGGTGTAGCGGTCCACCCTGTCCTTGTAAAATGCGTTCACTATCTGCACAGTCACTTCATCTCCAATTTGCACAGTTTTGAATTTCTCCTTCGCGGCCGCGTGTATCTCTTTCTTGAACGACGCAGGAAATTTCTCATCTGTCTTCTGCTTGACCAGTTCGTCTATCTTTTTCTTGGTTTCAGCCTTGCTCACTGTGTTGTCGGGGGCTTGCGGGACATCGTCAATTTTAAACTCGGTGCAGATCTCTCTCTCGGCTTTCTTTAAATCGAACTTGGCGGCTGAGTCCAGCTCTTGTTGTAGATATTGTTCAAATCCCTCGATTTTTACATCGGTCTTATCCTCGGCCAGGGGCCCGCGTTCGTCTCCATAATATGTATATGATGAAATTCTAATTTTGGATAGTTTTCCCTCTTCATCATATGTTGCCCATTCAATCTTATTGCCCTTGTCATCATACTTATAAGTAGACTTACCGCCTGAGGTACCATCTGCTTTATATTGTGCCTCTTCAATCTTATTGCCCTTGCTATCGTACTTGGAAATAGATTTCCCGTCTGAAACACCATCTTCTTTATATCCTGCCACTTCAATCTGATTGCCCTTGGCATCATATTTACAAGTGAATTTAGATTGTAAAGCCTCGCCCTTATAATAGACTGCCCCTTCAATCTGATTATCCTTGTCATCATATTTATCAATAATTTTACTGGATAAAGATCCACCTGCTACATAATCTGCCTGCTCAATCTGATTGCCCCTGGCATCATACTTATAAATAGTTTTAGTGAGGAACCCCTCGGCATCATACGTTGCCTCTTCAATCCTATTGCCCTTGGTATCATACTTGTTAATAATAGTAAGTTTATAGTCCAAAGCCCCATCGGCTTTATAAGCTGCCGATTCAATTTCATTGCCCTTGGCATCATACTTAGAAATAGTTTTAGATTTTAAATCCCCATTTGACCCATAGTCTGCCAACTCAATATTATTGCCTTTGGCATCATACTTAAAAATACGTTTAGATTTTAAATCCCCACTGGACTCGTATTCTGCCGATTCAATCTGATTGCCCCTGGCATCATACTTAGAAATAGATTTACTGTCTATTTCCTTGATATCCTCCCCAGCCTTGTTCTTAATAGCATAATCAATCCGGACGCTTTCCTTGACTTTACCCTTCAACTCGTCTCTTTCCCAATCTGTTTTCTTGGGCGCAGCAAATACATTAAAAACTAATAACAATGATAAAAAACAAACCAATAACATTTTCATTTTATGCTCTTCTGGAATTAGAATTTTAACACAGGTAATAAATTCGATTGTTTTGAATCTCAATAACCCCGACATTAGGAGCAAGCTCTCTTCTGCGCACAGCGCACATCTAAATCATATTCCGTGTTACACCCACACATCATATGATCTCACCAATCGACAATCAGCGTTTGTGTAGAGACGCATGTCCTCCCTGACATGCGTCCCCGCATCCTGATCACCGTCCATCACATGGGATAGAGGGTTCCCTTTCCGCATGACGGGCATTTTGCAGGAACTATCTGTGTGCTACCATAAGTGAATACTTGTCCGCACGCGGTGCATTTATACTGCTTGGTCGCCTCCTGCGCCATCACCGAACCTGTGTTCCCGGCATTGCTTCCGGCGGTGTAAACGAATGCGCCAGCCATTGCGATGAACATCACGCTTAAAACGATGAACTTTTGTCGAGTAGACATTTAATGTCCTCCTATTTTAGATTTTGTTTGTATTACCTGTGACGAAACATTAACCAGTGCCACCTCCATGTTTTTATTTTTCAATATTCAACGGTGAATTCTTGTTTTTCCTATCCTCTGAATTTAGTGGAGCATTGGAATCCTTTACATCCTCAGCATTAACTGGAGTGTTGTTGTCTTTTATCTCACCAGCTTTCATTGGAGAATTCGGATCACCATAGTCAAGAATGGAGGTCGACTCGATCCCGAAACTTTTCAGATCCTCCGCATTGAGACGCTGCCGGTCACTGGATTCGTGCCATGCGGTAAGGGCGGCATCTGTGACATAATACGCACCAAAACCCACGGCCAGGACAACCCAGCCTGCTGGGGTGGCGCCCAGAATCACTGCAACTGCGACCGCTCCGCCCACTGTCGTGCCATTGACCGCGGCATCCATCACCTTGCGTTCGAACTCGGGTTTCAGAATATCGTTCTGCATGAGTTGACATACTGCCGTGCCAGCATCGATGGAGAAAACAAGTATGCCGGCCGCCGCTCCGGATTCCAATCCCACCAGGAGTTTTCCGTCCGCGGCAAGGATTCCCGGGCGGATTTGTATATTGGAGCCGGCCATAACTTTGCCGTAATCCTCAAATGTAGCTGGATTAATTGGCAGTCTGTTTAGCTCCGGACTCCTGAAAATCTTTCCATTCTCCAAGTTCGCAAGGCACTTGAGATTAAGATCTTTGCATGCATCTGCCAGTTTACGGCCTAGTCTATCTATTTTGACGGGGCCCATCTTTTCTTTCAGTACTAATTCCTCGGTAACACCCAGAGACACATCAGAAGATCTCCATTCTCCCGTCTTGAGGTTCACCTCGTCAAATATTCTTATCAGTCTGCCGTCCTTTTTCGCATCCAATACCTTCTTGGCCGCATCCTTGTATGCCGATGACGCTAAAGGATCGATGTTGACTCTTGTTATCCATTCGTCAATCCATTGATTGCTAAGCTGCTGCATTTTCTGGCCGCGCAACTCGGTGCCCAACGTCCCTTTGCCAGGCCAGCCAGCTGCGGATGCCTTCACTTCGTGCAGTTCAAGCACTCCATCCTTCAACTGGTACAGCAGATCCGGTCCGGTCGTGGTAGGATGCCACTTGCCAAGAATGTTAGCCCCCCTTCCAGCCGACATATAATAATCATCAACAAACGACTCTCCGAAATACCCTTTGTACATCGTAGACAGAGATCCTGCATCCAATTCTGTCGCAACCCCTCCCGAGGCCATTGCATAGATGCTCTGGCCAAATGCGAGCAATGAGAAAAGAAGAAATGCCATGCAGCTATGTCTGAAAGTCGAAATACATATTTTCATGGCCACCATAGGTCGTTCCCCTTGGAACTTTTGCCAGAGATGCTGTCGGCGAAGTTGCCCAGAACCTTGAGTTCCTCCAATTCCGCTGTCCCGGCCAGTTTCTTTACTCGGCTGTATGTATCTAAAAATTGATCCCTGACATCGCTGTTAGAAGTCAGCATGAGGTCTGTGCCGCAACCCATTGTCATAGTTTTCACTGCGTCACGGAGCGAGCCCTCGTCATGCCCATATATACGCATCTCAGGATCTCCTCCGCCCTGTTCCGAGAAGAATATCAACTGGCCGGTTCTGGCCAGATATGGGCTGACAATGTCATATGAGACATAGTTTATTCGGGATCTGCGGACTTTTTGACAGAAATCCTTCTGGTCTTTCAGGAACAAATTTAGTTGATCTGTCATGCTAGCTGGAGCTTTGATAATTGTGTCCGCAATGAGCAGTTTAAGTTTGTCCTGGGAATGCTTGAGAATGTCATATTGATCTATGACAACGCGTGCTGTCTCCTCTTCGACAACAGGAATCAGTGGCTCCCATGTCGACTTTATTTCTTTGGCCCGCCCTTTACCGATCCATACAACTATGTTCCGCAACGGCTTAGGAAGCATTCCGCCGGTATTGGCTTTGACGTAGTTATCCAGATTCTTATAGTCTTCAGGTGTCAGATCAATCTTCTTAGGCGGGGCATAGGGGGTTAGTCTGCTATTTGTAGACTTCCTATTCAGACCACCAAGGAGGACCTTGTCGAGATCAAGCCATTTCCGGAGAACTCTTTCATCCTGGCTTTTTTTGTAAGATGCTTCCAGTACAGCCCTTGCAACCTCGTAGTGGCCGTCGGCGTCCAGTTTTTCAGCTTTTGCCATTTCCCCCATCATTGATTCCGTGCTCTTGACCACCTGCCGATCATCGGTATCTTCCTTGGCGAATTGACAACTGGATAGCAGCAGAGTCAGGCAGAACCCCATACACGCAGACCCATAAATTATGAATCTCGATGGAGTGCACTTGAATAAACCCCCAGTGATTTTTTCCGAACAACCTTCTTTTGACATAACGCCTCCTTTTTTGTTTTCTCCGACAAATGCGTTACGGCAATGCTGAATGCGGACAAAAAAAAGGAGCGCACTCACTCTGCACTCCGCTAAGGCACGACCAAGCGCCTGCACAAGAATGCGGAAGAGGCGCCCCAGAAGCGGGGCGCAACCTCCAACATCGTTTCTTGTGCAAAATTTGGTCGTTTTTAGCGGAAACGTCTGTCAAAAATCACGTTGTAATATTTACTAAAGAACACGCAAGGTGTCGCCATTCCTATCATCAATCATCATGTCATGGGATTGGCCACCGAGCAAACAAACTACACCAATTTACTTCTAAGGAAAAACTTGTCAAGCTCGATTCCGCTTTTTCTTTTTGCATGCCATCGCCAACCCGTCTATAGTATGTCTTTCCAAATACAGGAGCACCACGACACATGAGAATATTCCTGACAGGTGTAAGCTGTGTCGGCAAGAGCACGATAGGAGAGCGCCTTGCCGGACTGCTCGATATTGCCTTCTTCGACCTGGACACCGAAGTAGAAATATATTACGGCACAAGCATAGAGCGTCTTCAACAACGCTTTTTGACGATGTATTCCTTCCGTAAGGCTGCGTCCGAGGCGCTTGTTTCAGTTCTTGCCCGCCCTGAAAGTTCCAACTGCGTCATCGCGCTGACGCCGAGCGGCCTGATGTCGCCGTACCTGCAGATAGTGCGGAAGGCAGGCGGCGTGAAGGTGGTATTGCTGGACACTCCTGAAAACATACTTGCGCGCGAAACATTCTACGACATCGATTCCAGGCTGATCGCCAAGGCGCTGACGAAGAGGGAGCTTGCACTGCATCTACGCGAGATCAAAAAAGACATCGCCCATTTTGGCAAGAGCTTCTGTCATGCCGACTTTCAGATTGACATATCCGGCATGGATGCTGAGTCCGCCGCACTGACGCTGAAGGAACGTCTGCCCATCTGATCGCACCCCATTTCACTATACTCCGCCGCATCATCTTCATTTCTTCACCCAATTTCGGATTATGGCATGTTTTATGCTACAAAATATCTATAAAACTATCCGGGGGAAATCGAAATGAAAATAAGTATGGTCAGGCCAGATACTCTCGGTCTCATGGCTGTTTTCGTTATGGGGCTCGGCCTTCCGATTAATAAGCCAATTAAGAATGCGGTGAATCCTGGTACTATAACTGTACAGGAAAACTAACCCGCAATGAGGAGAACTACGATGAAAAAGCTATTTACGTGGAAGCGGCCGGAGTCCGTGAAGCCCTGGATGTGGAACACTCTCATGGGACTGCTCTGCCTGATATCCATACTTCTGTGGGGGACGCTGTTCCCCAGACATGTCGGGAAACCCGCGAGGACGATGCCGGCAGATATGCCACCGGCGGATTTATTGATCGGCCTGCTGCCGGGACTTTGGTTTCCGCGCCGTGCGGCGCGTCGGCCCGTGAGCCGTCTGCCGCCAAGGGCCGGGGACGGTAGGGGCAGCTTCGCCAGGAACTGGCAAATCCGTAGTACAGTAATTGCAAGGGATTGACCTGATGACGGAAACACTCCGGCAGCTATCAAGTGAATGTATGCGCCAGTTCCTATGCGTTTGGAACCGGATATAGTAGAATAAATAACCAGGGAGACCAGCAATGTCAGACAAAATGAAGATGCTCATGGACGTAATGATATTCTGCGGACAGGTCGCGGTGATACTGCTGGCGTCCTCGTACGGGTGGCTGCTGGTCAGATCTGTGTCCGGAGCCTCGATCCCTATAATGCCAGAGGATCAGAATAAAGTAAATAGCTGAGACTGAGAGAGGCATCAGATTCCTATTGTCCTGCAGATACCGCCTTTCCACGACAATATCTACTGTCACCGCAAGATTCAATTTGGAGCCCATACATCCGAGGTTGTATGTCAGGCGAGTTCCAATGCGCAGGAGGCGGCGTGGTGGCGCTGAAGGCGTCAATGGCGGCGAAAATCCATGCCTGCGGTTTTTAACTTGTGAATCGGCTGTATGGCGCCGCGTGTGACTTTACATAAAGAGCCACGCGACCTCGAACCAGTTAAGAGAAGTATTCCACCGCAGGCCTGGCGAATCCGCAGTTGTCATCATGGATGGACAAGATCCGCCAGCGCTTCCTCGAAACATTTGTCGAAGGTGCCGCCCTTAATTCCGCGAGCGTTCGCAGACTTCTGAAGCTTGTTCGCCTGTGTTGACAGTTCAAGTAGATTCTCGGCCGATCCAATCCTTGCTCTGTCACTTTCATTTAAAAGCGAGAATCTCACTTTGGCTGCGCTCAGAGTCAGGAATCTGTCGCGGCTCTTCAACATTCTTTTTCCCTGCATATTCCATCCCGCGGCCTTCAGTATCTCGGCGACGGGCTTCGGTATCGGCGACCTTCCCTGTCCGGCTAAAAGCTCCTTCTCAGGACGTGGTGAGCTGGCGCGTTTCCGATTCTTCCATTCTTCCTCTTTCTCGAAGAAACCTGCCGCCCGCGACGGATGCAGCATAATAGTTTCCATGGGGGACAGACCTTTCCTTATTTGAAGGCTCGTGTGCTTTCCGTATCCCGTGGATATCCTGAGTACCTGGTATGGGCCGTAGCGCCTGCCGTTGCGGGTTTTACAATAGCTCGACAGGAACATCGACCGCCTCCTCCTCATCCCTGTTCTGGTTGAGCTCAGAGGGAGTTTTCTGTTTACCGTCTCGGTTAATGTTCTGCTGCATGGCCGAATTTGCGACGTTTACCTGCACGCCGGGACCGCACGGAACTGTGAGACTCGATAGTCTGGCCATAGTCTCTATCGTGGACGTGATCCGCGAATTGCAGCGGAGTTTTAAGTTCACAAGGCGCTCGAGGGTTTTGGGATTTCCGTCGAGTGCGCCCATCACCCTTTCCGAAATCAGCTGGCTCAAGACTGTCTCTTCGACAACCTGTCCGGCCAAGATGCCTTTCAGCACTTTCCGAAGTTCCTTGGGCTTTTCGGCGAAGTACATCCAGTCGAATAAGTCTGTCGATCCGTTGGTCATGTCCAGGAGATTCCTGCGGAATCCGCACTGGTCCGAAGCCTCCATGCTCTTGGAAATACCCTTGAGGCACTTCATAGACAGCATGAGTGCTTTATGCATGCTGACTTTTTTCAAAGGGGACTGCCTGGGTGGCGACGGTTCAGCCAATTCCTCCGGCAGGGGCTCCGCATGCATTTTTTTCGCATCCAGTTCTGTCTCGTTGCTTCTTGCCTGCGGCACCCCATTCCCCTGAGGTGCCGGTACATGGGACTTGCTTGACACGCAATGACCAGGAGGCATTTTTTGCGCCGGGGCGGATCTGCACGTTGTCGGCAGGGTGTCGGACTCCGGCTCCCATAGCTCATCGGCCGGATCCATGTTTTTCGGAATACGCATAACTCATCTCCTAATTTATTGTTCTAAAGAAATATACAACTCGAATGTTCCGATTTCTCACGGCTGCCGCTGGCTGGGTTTCACGGTGTCCGGCGGCAACGGCTTCATGCGGCAGCTTTCCAGATCCTCCAGCAGTTTCTGAAATTCCTTTTCAAAATCTTCCACGAACTTCCTGCCGAACATTTCTTCCAGCACCTCGTTTGGAATTCCGGCCTCGCCGTATTTTGCAATGAGTTCCTCAGCTGATTCGATGCTTAAGTTTTGTCCTCTGTCAGATTTCATATTGGTCTCCTTGGTTTGTATTGTAATCGATACTAAAAAATAACATTGTTTCTGCCGACCTCGGATAGGATATTCACATTGACACAACCATATTGACAGTGCCGTGGAATCCATTCGTCCATCTTCACTCTCCCGGACCTTTCTTGTCCTTGTAGTAGCGGACAGACGCCTCGCGTGAGACAGGCCTGCTCGCCTTGCGGATCATCCCCTGTAAGACGGCGTGGCTTATTTTCAGATCTGCCCGGAGCACTTCCGCAAACAGATCGCGGTCTAGCCTAAGGTACGAGCACGGTGGAAAAACCTGTAATTTGGCACCGCCTGCTCCAATCGCTATTTCCCCGATGCCGCTCCTGTTGCACAGTTCGATGATCTCCCGTGCGACTTCCTCCTGCCGCTTGCGGAGCGCGACAAATAAGGTTGCAAGCGCCTGGCTTTCAGCAAGATCCGCGGCTGACGGTTTCGCCTTTGGAACTGCACACTGCGACGTTGCCGGAATTATCTCATCCAGTTGTTCATCCGGAGATTTCCCCGTGCAAGCCCTTTTGGCCTGCGATACACCTTCGAAGTGGCAGTTTTTGTTCCATTTTTTTGTGAAATCGGGAACCCGCATTATGTGACTCTGAGCTTTCATCTTATTCATTCCTTTTTAGGTTGTTAAAAAAATGTTGGCTGTTGAAGTTTCTTGGCTTTTTCAGCCGCTACAAGGTCGTCAAGGGAGAGCACGGGCTCATCAGGAGATCTTGGCTTAGGCGGATCGCCAAAAGCCCAGCCTCCCACTGGGCGCGGATGTCGTTCAATAAGGTCTCTGAAGCCAAGGGAAATTTCCGTTGCCTGGCAGTGGAGATCCCACAGCATGTCCTCGAGGCATTCGCGCGTTCCTTCGCCAAAGAATATCTGCTCAGCATAATTTTTGATTTTCCTCCAGACCGCGACATTGCCGCCGCTGGCCTCGATTCCTTTATAGTAGGTGAGGAATATTTTCATGATCTCCTCGAGTGTAAGCTCCAGCTTCTTTTTCTTCGGTCGCATAAAGGCCGGCATCCTGGGCATTTTTGGTGTAAGTGCAGGCTTCACGAAATAGACATCTTTCGGAAGCGGAGCAGGTTCGTCTGCCAGAATGACCTGCACGATGCGGTAGCGCCCCTCCTTGACCAGAAGGAATCCTGAAACCCGGATTTTCCTGTCGGTATACCTGTCCTTGATTGGATATGATTGATCCTCTGGCATCAATGCCGGATTCCGCAGATGGAGGACGTACAGATTGTCGCCGTTGATTGCTGCGACTTTCAACTTGGGCGCGAACATAACTACTGGGAGCATAACCGCTTGTATATGCTGGCCTTCGAGATCAGGATACAGCTCGACCCCGATTATTCTCTCGATCCATTCCTTGTTGAGCCACTTGGGGGCAAGCTGTTTAATTAGTTCCAGGCTCAGGCCTATTCCTATGAGGAACCAATATCCCCACTCGCGTATTTTCCTCATTTCGGCTTTTCGGTCCGCCTTCCGTCTGGCTTCCATCGCCCAGGGGGAAAGTCCCCCCGGGATAGTTATGTCGTTGTTGGAGTTATACATGCGAAGCTCCTTGTGTTCACAGCCAGGCTGTGCATGATGTTACATGTTTGCCGCGGGCGAGTCTAGCTTCCAGTTCTGCACGGATCAGACATTCCATCGCCATATCGCAGGTGGATATGTCGATGGCCAACGTGTAGTTGTCCATGCTGACTGTCGCTGACCCCAGGAGAGCGAAGAACTTCTTGACAGTCTTCTCAGCCTGATCGATCTGGTAAGGGATTGTCTCAGAGTCCAAGGTGGATTCGCTGGTTCCATTGTCGGAACTGTCTCCAGTGATCGTTCCAGCACTCGGAATGTTGTTGCCGGCATCTTCAGGTTCGTTCCCGTCGTCGCCTTTCTCGTCCACAACTGTTGGCGATACTTTTGCTTTTTCTCCCTTGACTGATCTCACCGCGGCCTGCACTATTTTACGGCTGGGTGTCTTGCCTTCGGGCGTCGCAGCCAGCGCCTCTTTCCATGCCCTGCTCATATGTTGCGGATGCTCGAGAACAGCCAATTCCCGTATCTGAGCCTCGTTTTCCGGCAATCTAGAAAGTGAACCCGGGTTCGCCATTTCAAGTTCAAGTTTCTCAATTGTGGAAATTGAGTCGATAAACTGCATTGCGCGCCTGTACGAGAAGGGTAACCGGTTCTCGCAGTATTCCTTGAACGACGGATGGAGTTCCAGATAGAGTTCCTTGTCTTTTATTTCGCCAAGGCATTTGGCCGTCTCGAGATAGTTCCTGCGGATATTTCCGAGGATTACCGACAATCTCGATTCCGCTGCGGCGAGATTCGCGTCAATATGATTGGCCGAAACCGGATATTCCATTTTCAGCCCGTCATTCCTTTCCTGGATTTCAGGTATGACTTCCGTCAAACATTTCGTCCCAGTCTCTGTGGAAGGTGTCGTATCCCTAGGCGCAACAGTATGTGACGGAGTTGATGTCTTGGCAGGAGGGACGGTCTTCCCATTCGACTGTTTGAGCTTCCGCGGTTTCCCTGAGGGCTTTGGCGGTGACTTCTTTTTCTGTGCGGGAACCGCCGGGATCTTTGCTGGATGTTTAGGTGTAGGAACTTGCAACTCCTGTGTGCCAGTGGCTCCATCACAATCTTCACTACCGTCGGTGTTGCCGTTGTCGTCGCTTCCATCATCATTATAACCACCGACCTCGATGGCCGATGGTTCCGCGTTTTCAGACTTGACGCCCTCGACGGATGTGCTGCCCCTCTTCAGTGCGGCTTCGATTCTAACGACATATGCTAAGGCGTTGTCTTCTCCCCTGATCGCCCTTAGTTGGCGCAATACATCCTCGATGTCACCGTAGAGGCAGGCCTCCTGAAGCCGTGTCGCCTCTCCCAGACTGGCGAAGAAAGAGCTTTCCTTGCTTATCTTTCTCGAGCGCACGTCCGCGCAATATCCCGCGAGTTCTGCCATGATGTCAACCACTGTCTCATTTTGCTTTTGCATTATTATTTCCCTTTTTTGTTTGTTTTAAGTTTGTGGAACCAACTTCGAGGGAGCGGCCACTGTTGGCCGCCCCCAGACGAGATGGTCTCATTTTCTTGATGCCTTCCCTGGACGCGCCATCGCGTCCTCAAGCCTGGCCTTTAGGGACTCGATAGTTATGCAAGGCACATCTGATTGCTCAGCTACAGCCCGCGTCGCGAGCCTTCCAGTCTTAAACCTGCGTTGCGGATGGCGGCGCTGGAGTTCAGTAATAATGCTGGATTCATGCAGTCCGTCCATGACCAGTGCCGGGAGGAACATTATTCCCTTTTCCGCCGCCGCGCGCAGTCTTGCCAGTCCGTCTATGCATAGGAAATTCCTACCTTCCGGGACGACAAGGATCGGATATTTTTCAATGTACCCGCAGGTGTCTATCGAATAGGCGATCTTCGAATAATCGCGGTTCACAGGCGATACGAGTGCCACCGTCGGGTGCGGCGTAATTGCATCGCGGTATGCGTAAACCAATTCTGGCGGGCGCTGTGCAGCACAGCAACACTGGCAATCTGAATTACCTAGCACGGTCCGTCCCATCGCCGCCTCCGCATGCGCGATGCCTCTGCTGCAATGATGCTCACATTTCGTTGTCATGGGGTCATACTCCTTTGTTGTTGCCGGATATCCGGCGCTTGTGTCTTCCTCGACCGCCCGTGTTGGGGGCGGCACCTTTTGTCACTCTGTGTTGCCTTGCCTCTGACTGGCAGAGGCGTTTCCGTTCCATTGTCCGCAACTGCCGCAGTGGTCGCCCTATTCGGGGACAACCGCATGAGTTGTTTCTCGATGAGTTCTTTAACCTTGCTTGTCATCGTAGTCTCCCTTGTCTTTTGTTGTCAAAACATTTCCACTCATGCTGGCGTAAAGCGTTTTTTGCCGCCGTATCCAGAGCTACCTTTTTCTCCCATAGTTGTTTCACAGCATTCACAGCTGGAACGCATGGAACGGCTGGAACGTTTGGAACAGCAGTGACACCGGTTCTTCATTTGCCTTTCCCCTCCGTTACAGGTGTGAAGCCCGTGAAAGGTGTTACCGGTGTGAAAGGCGTGAAGCCTGTTACCACTGTTCCACCTGTTACCGCTGTGACACTTTCCGGATCATCCGTTGAGGGAAACAAATCCGGACACACACCACCACCACCACCACCACACACACCGGTATCTTCTTTCTCTTCTTCTTTAGCAGGCGGTTCTGGTCTGGGGAGCTGGTAGCAACCGGTTTTTGCGTCACGGATAAGGAGTCCTTTCGACTCCAGCGTTATAAGCGCTTTGCTCACGGTGGGGCGTTTGCGGTTGGTCATCTTGGCCAGCTCGGCTGGGCGTAGGCCTTCGGTATGATCCTCGTCCGACAGAATCTCTATTAACCTTTTGTTCTCAGGGGACAGAAACAGGTAACCCGGGTCGGTGTTGCAGGAGCTCCAGATGCCGTCCTTGAACATGGCGGACACGGTCTTCTCCTCGATGTCGCGGCCGGTTATGTGTAGAATACGCTCGGGATTGTTACGGTCGGACTGGATGACGATGGCGGCATCTACGGTTCCTAAAATTCCATTTGAACCGGAAATGCAGTCAAACGGATCCTCGACGGAGATCTGGCCCTTCTTCAAATGGTGTAGGACGATGATCGAACAGCCGGTTTTCTTGGTGATCTCGTGCAACCCGGACATGTACTCGTAGTCTATTTCATAGGAGTTACCGCGCCCTGCGGGCTGGACCTTGATCCTGCCAAGGGTGTCAACTATAGCAAAGTCTATATCGCGATTCTCGGCCAAGTACCGCTCGAGTGCCGGAATCGAGAACATCTTGCCGCCATCGGGAAGGCGGGTTGAGAAGCTTATGTCGGCGGGGACGGCGCTACCTGTCAACATCAGTATGCGATTCTTGAGCCTGGCGGGCGAGTCCTCCAGGGACCAGTAGAAAACTTTCCTGCGCCTGACGGTCAAGTTCCAGAACAGGGCGCCGGTGGCGATAGAGATTGCGAGCATGAGCGCTAAAAAGCTCTTGCCGCATTTAGGCCTGCCAGCTACCATTGTGAGTCCTGCGGGGATCAGCCCTGGAACGATCCATTCGACAGGCTTCACTTCAGAACACTCCAGCTGTGAACCTGTTATGATCTCAAGCCTGTCCTTCTCCCTCACAGCACCGGGGGCGGCCTGCTTGATGGCATCTGTGAGTTTCTGGTTGATAGAGGTGCCCATTAAATCTCCTTTACATTATTTAAGTATACGAGTTTCTGATACTGCTCTGTCTCGGTTCTGACGACGCCCGGAAATCTTGAAAGCCTGCCTTCGTTCCTGCAGGCACCGTCCACACCGAAATGGACGAGTGTAGGGAAGAGGCCGTTCTCGATCTCGGTCTCCCACTGCCCGCGGCTGTCACATCCGGCGTGGAGCCAGGCGTGGAGAGATTTCCCCCCGGAGTCTATTATGCAAGCGACAGGTACGCCTTCGGCTATAAGTGCCGCCCAGAAAGCGGCTTGCGTTTCCTTGGGGATGACCTCTCCCTCCGAAGACCAGCCCTTCGGGAACTTGTCTATCTCCCCAACTGCATATTTGAAACCACAGACACAGTCGTCACAGCGGAGCGACAACTTGCCGAGTTTCGTCCTGCCCATCAGCCCTGTGATCGGATTGGCGCAGATGAGCTGGAACCCGCTGTCGCACCCTGTCGTGGTTTCGAAGAACTCAATCCACTCTGAAACGGGGAGGATGTGCAGTTGCTGGTAGTCAAGCTTGCACCCCCATACCGCGGAATCCGCTGTGCGCAGACCTATGAAAATATGTTCATGCGCCTTGTAGAGCTGTTTCAGCAGCAATGTCTTATGCTCTAATGGATCCTCGGGGATGGCGACTGGCGACATCGTCTGAAGGCCGCCAGTCTTAATTAGCGGAAGCCCTTTTTCCACTATGGAATGGAAGGCGGGTTCATAATTTATTGCGACAGCCTTTTCCACTATGATCTTTTCTCGGGCTGTATGGCGCTCCGGGCAGTCAGTGGAGAATCCTTTCTCGATAGCTTCCCAGATTTCGCTGTCAAAAACTGGGCGGTCGCCTTCGGGGATGTTGGCGCGGATGTCGGCAAATGCCTGCTCGGGAGTCAATCCCATGAACCTGGCAAAATTGGCCACACGGAGGAGAAACGGGTGACAGCCATTGCCGCCGGGAGGTGGGATGTCCTTCAGTTCGTAGATGTATTGTTCGTATGCGGTCATTGAACGGGGCTCCCGTTTTCGGTCTGGATGTGGCGCTCCCCTCCTTTCTCTATGAAATTTAGGAGGGAGCTATGTGGAATTCTTACGGCGCGTCCCACACGAATGCTCCTCAGGTCTCCGTGGGCGAGCAGTCGTAATATAGTTGGCCGGCTGACTGAAAGTTTCAATTGCGCTTCGGCGATTGAAAAAAGCTGCAGCACGAGCACCGAGCTTTTTTCCGTTCCTGACAAAGTCTTTTTCATTTTCGTAACTCCTGTGTGTGTTTTTTTGCTACTGGTAATATCGGCTTGTGAAAATGCATAAGCAAGCGTGTTTACAAGTAGTTACACCCGAAGGTTAATTGTCGGTTATGTGACCGATAATTAACTATCGGCTATGTCTCAGATGACAAAAAAAAAGAGACGGGGAGGTGCCCGTCTCAGGAGTATAAACTAAGTGAAGTATTTGGTTCTACTTTTTCTGCTTCAGATATGAATCCCAGTATTTTTTTAGTGTGTCAACAGAAGGTGCTGGATTAGATTCAGTGTCAGGGATTTCTTTTTTCCATCTCTTGCGTATTAAATTGTAAGTCATTGTTTTCCGAGTCTTCTCGGGAATGTCTTTGTCAAGGGAATTAAAAGTATTATCCATAGCCTTCCCCCAATATAGAGCCTTATCATTTGGCTTCGGCCCTGTATATATTCTCTGTGCGTGTCCTCTCAGTCTTTCCAGCATGACATGCTCTCCCAGCTCGTATGCCATATATATGCAATAGCCGACCTTATCTGAGATTTCTAATAATTCCAGCAGCCGCTCCTCTACAGAGGTAGGAGCAGTCGTTTCCCCTGATGCTATGATATGCTCGAGCGCATTGCATATTGATATGAATGCCACTAGCAGCTTGATATCCTTCTCTGCTTTTTCAGGATCCAACTTGATGATAGACGGTTCCATTTTCAAGTCCTTCCGCAGTTCGTGTATGCCTTCTTCGCTGCCGACATTGTAGTCGGTACTGATCTCTTCACTTCTTATATCGTCAAGTCTGTAGCGTTGTCCAATCATCAGAATGACCCTCCTCCTGATTGCTCTCAAGACATTTTTTAGGTTGTAGTATTCAGGCGGAGGAAGTTCTCTTTTAAGCATTATCCAATCGATCATAGACAGATTTTCCATGTCAAGTCCTTCATAAAAAGGCCGGATAGGAAGATCCTTCCGCTGTATAGCCTCCCTCTTGGATAAGATTGTCTCTTCTGGAGCAAAGATGTCATGTTTTGCAAAACTCAATGGTTCATTTTCTGGGGTATTCACAGCAACAGCGGGCTTCTTTTGTCTTTTTTTCATATTGCTCATCCCGGTTATAATTATTCTTTTAAAAGTGAAGGCATCTTAGATATTATCTGACTTGCCTTCGAATCATGCGTATAATGTTCCGTCATCAATGGTGAACCGTGCCCTACAATCCCCTGGATGACTTTCATGTCCGCCCCGAGCTTTTCATTTGTCGATACAAATGTATGACGTAGAGAATGGAAACCTACACCGCCACGGGAATCCGCCCTGATTGGTTTTGGATCCCCTTTTGCATCCTCGCATTTTTCCAGAATTTCACTGAAGGCAGACTGGAATCCCCTTGTCCCGTATTGTTCGACGGCATCCGGAAAAATATAGTCCTCTCTTGCTGGTGTCCTGCTGATCTGATAGTCGAGTATCTTCTTCAGGTGCTCATGTATGTAGATGGTAACTTTTTTCTTTTTGCGCTTGGTCTTCTCCGGTATCAGCTCGATATAATCGCCCTGGATCTGAGATTTCCGGATATGCACACAGTCCGTAAGCCTTAAGCCGGTGTAGAACCCGGCCGCGACCAGACACCGCCATAGATCGGTTGATGCGGCTAAAATGGCTTTGATCTCCTCAAGTGAAAAGTCACGGTACCGGATGGAATCGTTTTCCGCGCCGGAGAAGAGCCTCCAGATATTTTCCTTGAGACCGGCCGACACCATCAATGTGTGCCATATGGCGGAGAGGGAATTCTTATTGTTGTTGAATGTGGCCGACCTCTTGGTGGATAATGTTTTCAGATAGATTTCAGCAATCTCCCTTGAAATGTCGGCCAAGTTCTCGACTTGTGGAAATTCAGTACCTAGCCATTTGCAGAACCGTTCCCATACTATCTTCTTGCTGCTCTGGGTCCGTTCTGTCCTTTTCTTCTGCGACACGTGCGTAGAATACTTCTCCCATACCGCTGACAACGGCATCCCAGGCCTTTCGATTGTTTTTTCCGTTATGGCCTCCGCCGTCTTGACAAGGAATGTTTCAAGCCTCTTGTTTTCCTTGAGCTGCTCAGCCGCCCTCTTGAGTTCCTTTTCAACGTCAAGAGCATCTTCCTTTTTCTTTTTCTTGGTGGAATAAGCCCTCTTTATAAACTTGCCATCCGGAGACTTGACATAGAAGGCGGCAGTCCAGAATGGGGAGTTCTTCCTCATGTAAATCATTTTCCTCTCCTTCAGCTGTTGTCGTTTAATATGCCAGTTTGTCTCCTAATATGCCATTGCAGCGATTAGGTTCAAGTTAGTTACATAAAAAAGGCAAAAAAAATCGCCATTCATTTGAATAGCGACCTTCGGATTTGCCGGTTTTCATAGGAGAAAACTGGCGGAGAGGACAGGATTCGAACCTGCGGTACAGTGTTACCCGTACGGCGGTTTAGCAAACCGCTGCTTTCGACCACTCAGCCACCTCTCCGCGGATAGTGCTGGGGTGATATATTACATTTAGTCTTGGAAATTCTCAACCCCACAAAAGAAAAAAAGGATTAAATATTGGGAAAAGGCATTATGTGGCGTTGTCTTGTCCTCCAATCAGATTTTTTTCGGCATCCTTCCTTTTCGAGATTTCATTGCTTTCGCTCATCCTCTTCTGATCTGTGACATCCAATATGACTCCTATTATTCCTGCAGTTTTCCCGCCGAAATCGTTGAATGTGGTCTTACGGAAGATGACATCTCTTGTTCCGTTTTTCTTTGTTGTGATTTTCCACTGGTATACTTGGAGCGAGGGTTTTTCGATAAGTTCCTTGTCCTTCTCTTCATATTTTTCCGCGATCTCCCTGGGAATTCCCAAGTTGAATACGGATCTTCCCAAAATCTTACTTCTCTCTATTCCCATGAATTCCTCGAACGCCTTGTTGCATCCTATGTATTTGCCTTCCACGTTCTTGTAGAAGATTGGCAGAGGTACCGTCTCGAGCAGGGAAGCTGTGAGTCTGTTGGTCTCGACGAGCTCCTTCTCGGTTTTTCTTTCCTGAGTCACTTCTTTCCATACGGCAAGCAGGTATCTGTAATTCCTGAATTCGATGATGCTTGTGTTGGTTATGGCCTCGTGGACGGAGCCATCCGTGCTTTTGAATCTTATTTCTGTCGAAAGGGGAGGGGACTTTGGCTTCAGCTTTGAGATGATATCTCCGAGCTTGACATTTTCTGCGGCGATTTTCAGTTTGTCCAGAGTGATTTCCGTATACTCATCGGGGGTGTATCCCAGGCTTTTACATGCGTTTTTGGTGAAGTCAACCAGCTTTCCGGATTCTATTTCAAACAGCATGAGACAGTCTATCGCGTTTTCAAATATCATTCTATATCTTTCCTCTGAAAGATGGAGGGCTTTTTCGAGCTTTTTTGCATCCTCGTACTTTTTCTCTATCCGTTGATGCAGATCTGTTATGTTTCTGAGTATCATGTATCCAGTGAATGCGGCGGCTAATGTTGCAAAAAGTACGGTGAGCGAATGTGAGACGATTATGTGCAGTCCCGGGAAAAAGCCATGTTTGAGAATCTCGAATGCAGTAATGGACAGGAATACTGTGAGAGTCGCCTTGGCCAGCACCTTCGTGTACTGTTCATTGAGCAGGTATTTGCTGTTCATTTTCTTTTTCATGCGAATCCTACATATTGTCCTTCAGGTCTTTCCCCTGCTCAGCTTCACATTTTCCTTCAGCTATCGGAGCTTCGGCCTCGTCCAGAAGCATTACAGGGATACCTTCCCTGACAGGATATTTCCGTCCACATTTGAGGCATTCGAGTCTGGAGATGTTTTCAATTTCCCTTAGATCTCCCTTGTCTGCGGGGCAGGCGAGAATGTCCAGAAGTTCTTTTTTTATCAGAGACATGTGTTTTGTTGTTCCTTGATTGATTTCATTCCAAGAATTTCCCCGAGAGATATGAATCCACGAGGGCATTTAGCTCAAAATAGCTTCTCTCCAGCCTTTTGGCAAGCGAGATGCACGAATCCGATTCCACTTTGCACCTCACGATGGCTCCCTTGCTGTCAAATACCAGTTTCACCATGACCTTTCCAAAAGGGGTTTCCACCTCGCGGATTTCGCGTTGAAGAATTTTTCTTTTCTCGGTCCTCATCCTTATCCCAATGGTGCTAGTCTCGCGGAGAACAAGATCCGAAAGTGTGTCGGCGTTGTCTCGTCCGCAGAAAACCTGGAGGATTATGCCAGGGCGATTTTTTTTCATGGTCGCCGGGATAATTGCATAGTCGAATGCTCCATTTTTCAGGAGGAGAGGGCCCAGGGAGGAAAAGTTTTCTCCACGGAAGTCGTCCATAGAGCACTCGAGGACACATACAGAATCTTCGGAAGGTGCCCCTCGACAGGCACTCTGGAATACGGAGACTCTAAGTATGTTTGGGGTGTCGCCTAGATCGTAAGTTCCCGCGCCGTAGCCCGCAGCCAGAATGATTCCTCCTGGAGGGTTGCCCCATACATCAGTGAAAAATGTGAGAATCGCCGCGCCTGTGGGTGTCGTAAGCTCAGCCTTCAGGTCGCTTTTTTCGGATGGAAATCCTTTCATCAGCTCAAGTGTTGCAGGTGCCGGAACTGGTATGATGCCGTGATTGCTCCTGACCTGGCCAGCACCCAGCGGGGGCGGCATTGAAATTATTTCGTCTATCTCGAGCATATGAATGGCCAGGCAGGTTCCGGCGATGTCAATTATGGCATCGAGAGCGCCAACTTCATGGAAGTGAACAAGTTCTGTCTTTTTGCCGTGGACTGCAGCTTCTGCCGAGGCGAGCTTTTCGAATATGCCGGATGCGTTCTTCCTGACTTTTTCCGGGAGAGTCTTGGCCGAGTCAATTATTCTTCTGATTTCTGGAAGAGTCCTGCCATGTCCGTGGTGTTCTCCCGAAGTGACGACACTGAGGTGTTTCGCCCTGTATCCTTTTTTCTGGGTTTCGGTGAGGGAGATTTTCCATTTTTCGTCTGTCCCGAGGCCGGAAAGTCCCTTGTTGAATTTGTGCAGGCTAATCCCGCAGTCAAGGAGGGCAGCCAGAATCATATTCCCGGAAATTCCGGAATATGGTTCTATGAAAAGTGT
Source organism: uncultured Lentisphaerota bacterium (assembly GCA_903872565.1). Lineage (GTDB taxonomy): Bacteria > Verrucomicrobiota > Lentisphaeria > Victivallales > GWF2-50-93 > CAIQLG01. Next base: position 31,676 of record CAIQLG010000543.1, read on the forward strand.
CTTGACGGTTTTCTCAGCCCTTGGAGATTTATTCTTTGCCAGTTGTTTTTTCATGTTTGTGTGGCGATACGCTCCTGTTGGCGAGTTGCTCGGTATCACTCAGACTCCTTCTTCCTTAGCGGGATTGAATTATATTTTTTAAACTGGATTTTTAAAAAAGACACTAAAACCAGAATACACACGCAACCATAGCATTTTCAGGGCGATTTTCCAGTTGCGAAATATATTCCGAGAGATTCTCCAGCCTTCCGCAGTGCACGCGATCTGTGGCTGATGCCGTTCTTGATTTCAGATCCCAGCTCTGCGAAGGTCAGATCATAGCCGTCAGGATAAAATATCGGGTCATAGCCGAATCCTGCTGATCCCTTGGGGGCGAATCCAATTTTTCCCTCAACCTCGCCTCGCACCTGTGCTATTATTCCACTTGGTGCGGCAATGGCTATTGCGCATACAAATCTCGCAGTTCTATTGTTGACACCTGTCATTTCCTGAAGGACTTTCCTTATTCTTGCATCGTTGTTCTCCGCATATCTTGCCGAATAGATGCCTGGTCTGCCCCCGAGCGCATCTACTTCGAGCCCCGAGTCGTCCGCTATCACGGGGGGGATTCCGTTTTTCAATGCTGATGCTGCGAATTTCGCAAATGCCAAAGCCTTGATACGGGCATTTTCCTCGAAGGTTTTTCCTGTTTCCTCGATATCCTCGAAGTCGCCGATCTCAGACAGTGGTATAAGCTCCACATTGAAAGGCTGGAGGATTTTTTCGAACTCCTCCATCTTGTGTTTGTTGTTCGTTCCGGCAATCACTCTCATTGGGCAAATTCTTCTCCTTTCGTTTTCGTTGAATACAGAAATCCCTGTCTTAAGGGATAAAATTTTATAGCCACAAAAAAGCACATAAAGCACAAAGAGGTTTAAATTTTGTGAATCTTGTGCCTTTTTGTTGCGAAAGTGCTGGTTCAGCCCCCAAGTTGCTTTTTCATTTTTGCAAACTGCTTCTTCATCCTTTCGGGAAGCCTGTCCTTGAACTGGTTCATGAATTCCTCGATCTCCGGGAGTTCGCTTTTCCACGCCTGGACATCGACTTTCAGAAGCTCCTCGAGATCTTTTCCCGTGACTTTTACTCCGGAGAGGTCAAGGGATGTTTTGCTGGGGAGCCGTCCAATGGGAGTTTCTACACATTCAGCCTTGCCTTCGATTCTGTCGCACATCCATTTGAGTACGCGGCTGTTGTCCCCGAATCCCGGCCAGAGCCATTTGCCATCGGCATCTTTTCTGAACCAGTTGACATAGAATATTTTTGGTGCCTTTTTTCCGAGCCTGTCGCCCATGTCGAACCAGTGCTGCCAGTAGTCTCCCATGTCGTATGCGCAGAAGGGAAGCATGGCGAATGGGTCGCGGCGAAGCTTCGACTTCACATCGAGTGCTGCTGCGGTGGCTTCCGATGCGGCTGTCGCCCCAAGATAGACACCGTGATCCCAGTCGAACGATTCTGTGACTAGAGGAACGACGCTTGTCCTTCGTCCACCAAAGATGAAAATATCGATTGGCACTCCTTCGGGATTTTCCCAGTCGGGGCATATCACCGGACACTGCCTGGCAGGAGCGGTGAATCTTGCATTGGGATGTGCTCCTTTTTCCTTGCTTTCCGGTGTCCATTCTTTTCCCTTCCAGTCAACGCCGTGCTTGCAGGGAACCCCAATCCCCTCCCACCAGATGTCATTGTCATCGGTGAGGAGGCAGTTTGTGAAAATTGTGTTTTTCCTGATGCTTTCCATTGCCATCGGATTTGATTCATAACTTGTTCCCGGGGCGACTCCGAAGAAACCGGATTCCGGATTTATCGCCCTGAGCGAGCCGTCGGGCGCGATTTTCATCCATGCGATGTCGTCGCCGATGCATTCGCACTTCCAGCCCTTGATTGTGGGCTGGAGCATTGCAAGATTTGTTTTTCCGCAGGCGGACGGAAACGCGGCGGCGATATGGAATTTTCTGCCTTCCGGGTTGGTCAGCCTCAGGATCAGCATGTGTTCCGCCATCCAGCCTTCTCTCTTGGCCATCACGGAAGCTATTCTTAGCGCCAGGCATTTTTTTCCGAGGAGTGCGTTGCCGCCGTAGCCGGATCCGTAGCTCCAGATCAGATTTTCCTCCGGGAAGTGGGAGATATATTTCTGCTCGATGGGCGCGCATGGCCATTTCCCATTGTCCGTTTCTCCTTGAGCGAGAGGTTTCCCGACGGAATGCATGCATGGGATGAACTCGCCATCTGCACCCAGAGCTTCAAGGACCTTAGTTCCCACGCGTGTCATAATATGCATGTTGGCAACGACATACGGGGAATCAGTCATTTCAATTCCAATCTTGGATATGGGGGATCCGATCGGCCCCATGCTGAACGGGATGACATACATCGTGCGCCCCTTCATGCATCCATTGTATAGCTTCAGCATCTTCTCCTTGAGCTCTTTCGGTTCAACCCAGTTGTTGGTGGGACCTACGTCCTCTTTTTTTCTTGATGCCACATATGTGCGGTCCTCGACCCTCGCCACATCGGACGGATCCGACCGGAAAAGGAAGGAGTTCGGCCGTTTTGACTCGTCAAGTTTCATTGCGATGCCTGCATCCAGCATGATTTCAAGCATTCTGTCGTATTCGTCTTTTGATCCATCGCACCAGTGCACCGCGTCTGGTGTGCAGATTTTTTTCATCTCAGAGACCCACTGTTTCAACTTTTCATTCTTTGTCATTGCTATGCTCCATTTGTTTTACAAAATTTAACTTGATCGTATAGGAAATTGTATTTTTCTAAGGAATGCCGTATGGCTTGAAACTTGTAGCCACGGCCATGTTGGCCGTGTCGCCTCCAACATGGAGGCGGCTACATAGGTCCCGGCGTAGCC
>CAIQLG010000544.1 GCA_903872565.1 uncultured Lentisphaerota bacterium
AATGAAGCGAAAAATCAGGGCTTGGAATAATGAACGCAATTGCAAGCAGACAAAGGTAGACTGGCAGTTCACTTCAGAAGACGCACGGATAAAATTGAAGCGATTATATCCGAAACTTTAAATTATATATTGTACTAGGTTTGTGCCACTTTAAAATGCGCTAGATTATGTCCTCCATTCTTCTATTTGAATTTATTTAAATGAAAATCTATATTGCTGCCATGAAAATTGGTCTAAAACATTTCTCAAAGAACGTGACATGTGTTTTGCTTTTCCCTGCGAGCTTCCTATATGCCAAAACTGGCAAATGGATTGCCAGTATCAGGAGTAACGGTGGATTGCAAAACACGGCAAAAAAAGCGATAAGATTATATCGCCGCAATGGACTGAAGGGTATCCGGCATGGTTTTAGAATACTGGGCTCTGCCAGTCAGGCAAAGTCAATGCCGAGATCCAGTAATGACTATGCCAAATGGGTTCTCCGTTACGATACCATCACCGACAAAACGCGTGCCGCCATGCGCGAGCGCATTAATTCTCTTTTCCACAGGCCAATCATCTCGGTTGTGATGCCTACTTACAACCCCAATTCAGAGTGGTTGCATGAAGCTATCGAATCCGTACGCGGGCAAATTTATCCACACTGGGAATTGTGCATAGCCGATGATGCATCCACCGACAACTCCATCCGTTCCATTCTTGAATGCTACAATAAGAAAGATCCACGCATCAAGGTGGTGTTACGCAAGCAAAACGGACATATCTCTGCGGCATCCAACAGCGCCTTGGCGCTGGTTGCAGGGGAATGGGTGGCGTTCCTGGATCATGATGATCTCTTGAGTGAGCATGCCTTGTTCTGGGTGGCTGATGCCATTAATCAAAATCCTGATGCCAAGCTGATTTATTCGGACGAAGACAAGGTTGGCGAATGGGGAGAAAGGCTTGCCCCATACTTTAAATGTGATTGGAATGTGGATTTATTTTATTCGCACAACATGATTTCGCATCTTGGAGTTTATCGCACAGACCTTCTGACTGACATCTCTGGATTCAAAGAGGGCATGGAAGGTGCTCAGGACTATGATCTTGCCTTACGTTGCATCGAGCGTATTGAACCCAGACAAATTCATCACATCCCTCGGGTTCTCTATCATTGGCGCATGCATGCCGAGAGCACGGCCCAAGCCCTGTCCACCAAGTCTTACGCTATTCTGGCAGGACAACGGGCGTTAAATGAACACTTTCAGCGAGGGAAAATAAACGCCAGAGTCGAGCCTGTTGATCAAAGCTATCGTGTGCGTTACGCCTTACCAGAAATTCCACCATTGGTCAGTCTTATAATTCCCACCCGAAACGGGATGCAACTGCTTCACAAATGCATCAGAAGTATTTTAAAGAAGACGACTTATACGAACTATGAAATTATTATAGTTGATAACGGGTCGGATGAATCGGGAGCTCTTCATGGTTTGAAACAGCTACAATCCGAACCTAAAATTCGGATCGTGCGTGACAATCGTCCATTTAATTATTCGGCATTGAATAATGCTGCTGTGAAGTTGGTACAGGGTGAGCTTGTGGGGTTACTTAACAATGATCTCGAAGTTATTTCTCCTGAATGGTTGTCAGAAATGGTTACCCATGCGTTACGGCCTGGGATTGGAGCCGTTGGAGCAAGATTGTGGTATCCAGAAAAAACACTCCAGCACGGTGGAGTTGTCTTGGGCGTGGGTGGGGTGGTAGGGCATTCGCACAAGTATATGCCGGATTTTCAATATGGTTATTTTAGGCGTGCCAGCATTATCCAGGGTTTTTCGGCTGTGACTGCCGCTTGTCTTGTGATTAGGAAGTCTCTATATGAAGAAGTAGGAGGGTTTAATGAACTAGATCTTCGAGTGGCGTTCAATGACGTTGATTTCTGTCTGCGCTTGCGGGAAGCAGGCTATCGAAATATCTGGACCCCTTATGCGGAGTTGTATCATCATGAATCTGCAAGTCGCGGGTATGAAAATACTCCGGAAAAGATTGCCAGATTCGAAAAAGAAAAGAAATATATAAAAGAACGCTGGGGAGAGCAACTCCTTAACGACCCCGCATACAGCCCAAACCTCACTTTAGACTATGAGGACTTTAGCCTGGCCTGGCCCCCACGAATTAAGGAACTTTGACATTGAAAATTGAACATTTAATATTCAGGACACAATTGTCAGGATTGTCATCCGCATTTGCCCGCTAAACACGCTAATAACGCGAAAATTAATGGTTGCGAGAGCATTTGCATCGAGAAATGAGGGCATTTCAATTTCCCTGTTTGGGATATTTTGAACGTCTTGTAAGATGCAGGATTGATGCTATAATTCTCAGTTCCTGGAATCATCATATATATGGGATTTAACATATTGTAAATGCAAAGGCAAATTATGGGTAAGCGAATATTACTTACTGGAGGAGCCGGTTTTATTGGTTCCGCAGTAGTGCGCCACATCATGAAAAATACAAAAGATGATGTTTGTGTGGTGGATAAGTTGACTTATGCCGGGAATCTGGAATCGCTGTCTGAAGTATCTAACAATGAACGTTTCACCTTCAAGCGGGCCGATATTTGCATCAAAGAGGGGATTGATGTGATTTTCTCAGAATTCCAGCCACATGCCGTAATGCATCTGGCGGCGGAATCGCATGTGGACCGCTCTATAGACGGCCCCGGAGAATTCATCCAGACCAATGTGGTCGGCACCTACACACTGCTGGAATCAGCCAGAAAATACTACTCCGCATTGGAATACGATAAAAAAGCATCGTTTCGGTTCCATCATATTTCCACAGACGAAGTTTATGGCGATCTTGAAGGACCGCGTGACTTGTTCCGGGAGGATACGCCGTATTCGCCGAGTTCTCCTTATTCTGCCAGCAAAGCAGCTTCTGATCACCTGGTCCGTGCCTGGCAACGGACGTTCAAACTGCCAACCATCGTCACTAATTGTTCCAACAATTATGGCCCATACCATTTTCCGGAAAAATTGATCCCTCTCGTTATTCTAAACGCACTCGATGGTAAGCCTCTTCCTGTTTACGGCAATGGCTGCCAGATCCGCGACTGGCTGTTTGTCGAAGATCACGCCAGGGCTCTTTACACGGCAATGACTGCAGGCAAGATAGGAGAAACCTACAACATAGGAGGGAACAACGAAAAGAAAAATATCGAGGTGGTGCATGCAATCTGTGATTTGCTGAATGAATTGCGCCCCCGCTCTGACGGCAGGTCCTATCGCGAGCAAATCACTTTCGTTCAGGATCGCCCTGGTCACGACTTGCGCTACGCCATTGATGCATCTAAAATAAAGCGAGATCTTAACTGGATTCCACGGGAGACTTTCGAAAGCGGCATCCGCAAGACCGTTCTCTGGTATATCGAGCATAAAAATGGCTGGTGCAAGCGGGTGCAGGATGGATCTTATCAGCGAGAACGTCTGGGGTTAGGGATTGAAGTAGCACAAGCCTCCGGCGGCTTGTGAAAAACACAATTTCCTATACGATGAACTTAGCCGTGACTTGAAAATTGAGATTTGATTATTGAACATTGTTTTTTGTTGTCAGGATTCAAAATAATTCTCAATGCTCATCTAATTTGCATATTTGATATTTTAATAAAGATAAGGGCTCCAATTATGAAAGGTATAGTATTGGCCGGCGGGTCAGGGACAAGACTGCATCCAGTAACGCGGGGTATTTCTAAGCAGCTGCTGCCGGTTTATGATAAGCCGCTGGTCTATTATCCGCTGTCGGTGTTAATGCTGGCTGGCATCCGCGATATCCTGATTATCACTACTCCGGAAGACCAATCAGGCTTCCGCAGAATGCTTGGCGATGGTTCCGAGTTTGGAGTCAACCTGAACTATGCGGTCCAGCCATCACCTGATGGTCTGGCACAGGCGTTCATCATCGGAAATAAATTTATCGGGAATGATCATGTAACCCTAATCCTTGGAGATAACATATTTTACGGAGCTAATTTCCAGCAAATATTGAACACGGCACGCGAACGAAAGCGGGGAGCCACGGTTTTCGGCTACTGGGTATGCGACCCAGAACGATTCGGAGTGGTAAAATTCGACCAGGGCGGACAGGCGGTTTCAATCGAGGAAAAACCGCGCAATCCCCAGTCAAATTATGCTGTAACCGGGCTTTATTTCTACGATAACGACGTAATCGAGATCGCAAAAAATGTCAAGCCGTCAACACGCGGTGAACTGGAAATCACATCTGTGAACCAAGCTTATCTTGAACGCGGCGACCTGCATGTCGAAAAGCTCGGGCGAGGATATGCTTGGCTTGACACCGGCACCCATGACAGTCTGATGGAAGCCGGACAATTCATACAGACGATCGAACATCGTCAGGGGTTGAAAATCGCATGTCTGGAAGAAATAGCTTTTGAAAACGGCTGGATCAGCAAGGAAAAGCTCATGTCTCACGCCAAGGCGTTGAGCAAAACTGGTTACGGACAATATTTAAAAGGGATTATCGACAGGCAATCATGAATAAAATTCTGATAACCGGAGCCAATGGAATGTTAGGCAGAACTCTTTGCAAAAGCCTGAGAGAGTTTGAAATCATCCCGACTGACCTGCCGAATGAAGATATCACCCAGGCCGCTATTTTTGACCGCTTGATCAAAAAACACCGCCCCGACACTGTCATTCATTGTGCGGCAATGACGGCGGTGGATAACTGTGAAACTCAACAGGATTTAGCGTTCAAGCTTAATGCCATCGGTTCCGCCAATGTCGCCTTCGCATGCCACCGGAACAATGCAAGACTAATTGCCATCTCGACCGATTATGTTTTTGACGGTGACAAGGACACCCCATATACGGAATTTGATCTGCCCTCGCCGCGTAGCGTATATGGCAAAAGCAAATACGCCGGAGAACAGGCAGTAAGAACCCATTGTCCAAACCATATCATTGCCCGGCTTTCATGGCTATATGGTGCAGGCGGTCCAAGTTTTGTCCACACAATGCTGAAACTTGCCGATGGTTCCAGGCCGGAACTAAAAGTGGTCAATGATCAACATGGCAATCCAACTAGTACAATTGCGGTCGCCGATGCGCTACGCAACCTTATAAACCGTCCGGAAATTGTGGGGACATTCCACCTGACATGTTCCGGCGAAGCAACTTGGTTTGTGCTGGCATGTGAATTATTCAGACAGGCCGGGATCAGCCAGAAAGTTATTCCCTGCACTACCATGGAATATCCCAGACCTGCTCCGCGACCACGCAATTCCAGGTTGGAAAAGCTGGCCTTAAGGCTTCATGGCCTCCCGGAAATGCCGGATTGGCGGGATGCGCTAAAGCATTTTCTCTGCTCAAATCAAGGGACCAACTGATGATAGACATACTACTGGCCACATACAACTCGTCCAGATATCTCCAGGAGCAGATAGACTCCATCCTGCGACAGGATAATCAAGACTGGCACCTCCTGATCCGGGATGGCGGTTCGGCAGACAACACATGCCAGATAGTTGCAGAATATTGTCAAAAATATCCAGATAAAATAATTCAAATCCCATCTGACGGACAGGCATCGGCACGTGAAAACTATTCCGCACTGCTGGATGCCACAGACGCGCCATACATCATGTTCGCCGATCATGATGACATCTGGCTCCCAGATAAGATTGCCAGGACTTTGTCTGAAATGGCCAACGCGGAAAAATCATTCAGCTCAACGTTGCCACTACTGGTGTTTACAGACAAGCTGGTCGCGGATGAGAATATGCATGTCTTGTCAAAATCATTTTTGAAATATCAAAATCTCAACCCGCTAAAAACATCGTTGAACTATCTGCTTGTCCAGAATATCCCCAGCGGTTGCACGATGCTGATAAACCGTGCGCTGGCGGATCTGGCGCGGCCAGTTCCCGCCACCGCCATAATGCATGACCATTGGCTGGCGCTGACTGCTGCGGCATTCGGACGGATCATTTATCTTGGCATCCCGACCATGATGTACCGCCAACACTCGAATAACGTGCTTGGAGCCTCGCAATACGGTATAAAGTACCTGATGAGAAAAGCTCTCGAAGGCAAACGGAAGGGGAAAATACGGTTTCATCATAATATTGTTCAAGCTACGGCATTTTTTGCTAGATTCAAAGGTAAGCTGGATGAAAAAAATGCCACATTGCTGGCTGACTTCTCACGGCTGGAACATTGTTCCAGGAGTGAACGCTATCGCACTTTGATCAAAAACCATATATATAAAAACGGGATTTGTAGAAATATCGGGATGTTTGTGATTCTATTCTGAATCGGAGTTTTGCAATTCGCTCACCTTCCTATTTATCGATGTCCTTTCTCCGTCAAAAAACCATCCCCATTTATTAAAATAATATATTGCCGCCTGAGTATGATATCTTAATGTCTTATTATTTTTAAAAGAAGATTTATCATACTTGTGATAAATAGCGACATGCGGATAAAAGACAGTCCCATACTCTTTATGAATTCGCCTGGATAAGTCGACATCTTCCAAATACATGAAGATTTTTTCATCAAACAAACCAATTTTCTTTAATGCTTCAACTCTTAAGAACATAAAACAACCCGACAAAAATGGGACTTTCATGATTTTATTATAATCCGTGAATCTCATCTCATATTTATAATTCATTTTCTCTAAAATCCATTTTACTGGTATAAATCTACGAAATATAAGATTAAAGGGGGTGGGTAAGAATTTTGCCAAATATTGTATTTCACCATCTGGATATAAAACCTTGGGCATTACCAACCCGACATCTGTGTTTTTTCCCATATAATCACATAATTCTTCAATAACTCCAGAATTAAAATAAATATCAGGATTGAGAACCACATGATAGGTGCTTCCTCTTTCAATTGCCTTTTTCATGGCAACATTGTGAGCTGCCCCAAACCCCAGATTTGAACCATTATATATATATTCAATCCTGTAATCTTTGCACAGGACTTCTATCTTTTTATCTGAAGAATTGTCACTTACAAATAGTTTTACATCCAATCTCGTACTTAAAAAACTGTCAATTACTTTTTCAATGTCCTCAAGTTTATTATGGAAAGTGACAATTGATCCGGTTATTTCCATCTATTCACCTCTTTAAAATGGTTTCCACAGGGAGATGAAGAATTTTCAGCCTTTCCAGGCATTTTTCTCTTGAATCTTCAATTCTCCCGGGTTATCGTTCCCAGGGGTACGAAACAAAAAATCCTAATTATTTAACAATATGCTTAATTTTACATTACTTTTACGCAATAATGTCATTAATCTATTGCTCACTTTTCTACTATTCGTGATTTTTGCTGATCCAAGCAATAAGATCTTCCATGTCAAGGATTCTTTATTTTTATTAATTCTTTCATCATGGTTGATTACAACACTTTTTTTCACATATAACCTTCCCCGTAAAATAACTTATATTCTTATTGCAATTACTATCTTTTTCCCTCTACATGGCCTCTTTGTTATGGGCATCAATGGCATTCCTTTTCAAATTTCAACACCATATTTCAAGTCATTTTTTTTCTTCGGATTACTTTTAATAATTATAAATTTAAATATTAATATTACACAACGATTTCATTATATGAGTTTTATGATTTCCGTAATAGTATTTACATGTTTAATATTATTTTATTTTGCAAGAGCCCAATTCGATCTAGTCTATAATTATCTAGTTATAAATAAACAGGTTGCTGTTGCTAGAGGGTACTTTTATCATGGGCATGAAATGTTTACCTTATTTTATAAAACTTCTCCATTATTGCTTTTCCCATTAGGTTATTATTTCCAGAATTTGTATTTTGTCACTGGGAAAAAATCAGAGAAAATTTATTATCTGTCAGCCATTGGTATAACTTCAATTCCTTTTATCTTTTCAAGCACCAGAGCAAATATTATAATATTTTTTACCCTAGTGGTAATATATTCAATGCATTACATTTTTATAAAAAATCAAAAACTCTTTTTCGCATCATTAATACTTTTTGCATTTTGTGCCATTTGTTTAATCCCTAGCTTTTCGTCACTTTTTAGTATAAATGAAACTTCAAACAATATAAAATTTATTTATATTCTAGATTATATGAATCTTTTCAAATCAGATTATAAAATACTTTTTTTTGGGCAGGGGTTCAATTCTTGTTTCCATTCAACTTTTTATAATACCAATATTTATGTAACTGAATTATCATATCTAGAGTTTATTAGAATATTCGGATTGCCCAATACTATCCTTTTTCTAATTATATTGTTTTATCCTATTTTTGTATTTTACAAAAATTATGAACAATACTACGCATATAGATATGTTCCCATATCATATACTTGTTATTTAATAATTGCAGGAACAAATCCACTTTTATTAAGTTCAACTGGTATGATTGCCATTGTTTATGTCTACTCAATAATGGTAATAAATTCCCCATTTTTTGTGCCGTCAAAATATAGAAGGGCAATAGTTGAATAACACCCTGACTCTTCTATTGCTATCGTCGCCGAAATGAACATCGACCAGTCGCCCCACTCGTTCGACATCCATTGCCCATATATATCGCCGCACCTTAGTCGACTGCTCGACAACGACGATTAAATATCGCGGTAATCGTGATCGCCCTAGCCACGAGCGACACAATATAGAACATCAATGCCCACCCTGGCAACACGAATTCTTGAAGCCGAGAAAAGACCAGGCGTAGATTCTCAGGCGTGGGCAATCGTCCGCCAACTCCCGCACTGACGGACCCCAGTTTCTGCACGATGCCGGCGTATATCTGGCAGGAGAACCAAATACCGGAGATCTCGAAGGCAATCGCTAGGACAAGGCTGGCCATCAACGCTGCTTTGCCTGTACGAGACACGGGCAAATCGAGTGTCTGCCAAAGTGCGAGGCCAACCAAGGGCCAGCAGGAGAACAGGTAGTAGCCGCCGACACCGGAGCCAATGCCCGTCCATCGCACCCGCAGGTGCATGTACCACAGGAAGCTCGCCATCAGCGGTATCAACATACAAATCGTCGCCAGCGTAAGATGATTTAACTCGGGGCAGCCCCAACGCTCCTTGCGCCACAGGTTGCTCAATCCCAAAATCAAGAACGGAAACATCATTCCATACTGCCAAAGTGGCCGTTTGATCCAACTCCAACCACCACTCCACAGGAAGGTTGCTCCAAAGGCAAGACATGATCGGCACATGGCAAGACAGCGTTCCATGAAGGAGAGCGAGTCTCCCGGCATGACTGCCAAGGTATTCAGACTGAAAGCCTCTGACGATGGGACCAGCATGCCGTAACGAAACCAGCACTGAAGGAACCATGGGCCAGCCATCAAGCCAGCGATGCCGGCCAGGATCGTCCACCGAAGCAGCACCGCTCGCCACGACAAGCAGCAGGGGCCGACCCCATGCCAGGTGATAAACACCACTACACCAACCGAGATTGGCACAAAAAAACTCTTAGTCAGTAGCCCGCAGCCCAAAGCCACCGCCAAGCCTACAAAGTCGCCCAGAGATTGTTGATGGCTTCGATGAGTGCGCAGCAAAAAGAAGATGACGGCCGATAAACATACCGCAACCAAGGAGTCATTTCCGATGCGTGCCAAGTCGTACCAGCAAGATGGGAGGAACAGCACCACGACGCCCGAGAGGAGCACGGCCTGCCGCGCCATGGGCGACTCCACGGTACGCACGGATTTCCACCAGAAGACAAGGCTCGCTGAGGCTAGGAGCACTGAAACAAGGCGCAGGAAGAACAGCCTTGCGCCGCCGCTCCATGACCGGGAAACATGATATGCAGGAGCCATGATCGCATAATACAGTGGCGGATGCTGGCCTTGCCAATTGGACAGCGAACCAGTCTCGTACTCGACCGCGCGGCCGGGTGGCTGCCAAAAACGGCTGATTATCTGCCTGCGCTCAGCCGCAGAAACGCTACCAAAGAACGTCGCATATGTCCATCCACCGTTGTTCTCGAACGGCCGAATTGAACGATACGGACGAGGCAGGCTTTGCGCCTCGCGTTCGACCGTCAGATCAAGCAACGTCTGCCGAAAATCTGGGTTTGTATGCCGATCCGTCAACGTGGTAATGTAGCTGTAATGGGCGGTCTCATCAAATCCCTCGAATGGAGGAAGGATGCATATCGACGCGAGACACAGTGCTACGAACGAAACGATGACACCTGCCACGATCACCCGCTCCCGCGCTTCGACGGCGTGCCCCTCCCGGCAGATGATTTGCCAGAAGATCTTAGATGCCCTCGACTTGTCCCCATCGCGCATCACATGAGCCTCCGGCAGCAACACAAGGCAGACAAAATTAACGATCCAAAGGATCCCGTTACACAATGCGAACTGATAGAAATTTTAATTTTCACCATGGAGGAGGATAGGCCGGAAGGATTAAGATTCAAAGCAAAGCTTCAACTTTTAGTCGCGATTTCAACAATTTCCACGAATTATAATAGCCAATATTTCTTGGGGATAATTTTCGGTGCCGAGCCACCGATAGTAATTCAAACAGTTTTGAAGATGATGCCTTCGTTTTTTCACATTGGAAGGAATGTTTTTAAATTTCGTGCGAGGATCATGTATTTACGTGGGAAAAGCCACTTCCTGGAAATCAAATTCGGTGAAAGTGATGTCATTGATCTTGCAAAATTCGACTATCTCCCTTTTTCTGTCCCCGCTTCCGATTTTGCAGGCCATAACCAGTTTGTCAAATTTGTACTTGGCATGAGTCTCGCCCAGGATCTGAAATCCCCCGAAGACCTTGTATCCATAGATGTACTGCCCTGATAACGCAGGATGGTCATCAATAATTCCAACCACATTCAAGGGCTCCTCTTCTATTTGGTTATAGTGGTTGGTCAGATAAAAAAGGCAGCGGACCCCTCCCCCGTATATTACGACTTTCGGTATATTTCTCACCCCAAGTTTTTTCATGTAGAGATTTTTGCTGATTATTGACATCTTGAGATAACGTAGGAACATTCTCTCGGCAAGAATGGCAGATGATGAAATAAAAAAGAAAAATATGTGAAACGCACAGAACCGTTTAATGTCTCCTAGTCCATTAAGCTGGTAGTCAACGAACAAAGATATCAAATTCCCGGCGATAAGTAATTCGATAAGAGTAAGATAGTCCTTCGAGCAGGCGCGCATCCAGAGGCGCTGATATACTCTCCCAATGTGAAGGATAATCACTATTGGGAAAATATAATAGATCAAGTCAATGTAATTCTTTGTGATTACATCGTTTATGCCATATTCTGAAAGCAAAAAGTAGGTAAGGATGAACGATAATATGAGAACCATCATATCATAAAATGGGTGTAGCATGGAAATAACCACACCGCGTTTCGGCCTATGGAGCCCATCAATAATTACTTTCGCCGAATTCCACATTTCAAAGGTCGCAAGTCTTCGTATGACAGTGATGCTGATGACCAGGAGTAGCACAAAAGTCAGACCTTGAGCCTTGTTCTTCATGAACTGCATCAGGACTGCATATGCCGCTAAAAGACCGGCGATCGAATATATTACGAAGACGGCCTTGTGGTGGTTGGAGTGTTGTTCCAAAATCCTGTGGTGAATATGTTCCTTGTCCGCATCCATAATGCCATTCGCTCCTGATTCAGACCGGATCCTCATCAAAATGTTTTTTGATGCTCTTCTCCATATTGCCAGGAATACATCGAAAAACGGAACCCCTGCAGCAAGAAGTGGAATGAGTACCGATGAAAAAGTCGCCTCCTCCGCCGAGGAAATTATTCCTATGACGGCAAACATGAACCCTATGAACATGCTTCCAGTGTCGCCTAGGAATATTTTCGCCGGGTAAAAATTATACCTTAAAAAACCAAGACAAGCGGCTCCAAGGCAGATGACGACAATAGTGTCCAAAGGCGTATGCTGAAGAGTAAGAACTGAAGCCATGCAGATAGATGATATCACAGCCAGTCCCGCAGCCAGCCCATCCATCCCGTCTATTAGGTTGAAGGCGTTGATAAACCCAAGTATCCAAAATACCGTCACGACAAGCGAGAGCATGTTTCCCATTTCAAATCCAAAAATATTGTCAAGCCTTATCCCAAAGTACCAGCAGAATGCTGCAATAATTGCCTGGGGAAAAAGTTTATATCCTGCCCGTAAATTAAACCTGTCATCCAGTAGCCCTAAGACAAGGATGAATAAAGTTGGAATAATTACTTTTGGGAAAAGTTTGACATTCATAATCCCCATGAGATAACTCCACGGACTGATCAAGAGAAGCCACCATACGCAGAAAAACGCGACTGCAATAGCAATTCCTCCCCCCCTAGGAGTTTTCTCTTTGTGGATATGCCTCCCTCCAGGATTATCCACAAAATCAAGCAAGGGCAGAACTCTTATGCAAATCATCGTTAAAATCCAGGAAAGGAGCAAGGCTGCCGCCGGGAACAGGAGATAGGCAAGATATTTATATAATATTGAAGACATGGAAATTTGAGCACCTTTGAGAGGTCAAACGTAGAACTCTTTAATCTTTGAGGCAACAAAATTTATCTGCTCGTCCTTTAATTCTGGATAGATCGGGAGTGCGACGGTCTCGTCGGCCGCCTTCTCTGATTCAGAGAAATCTCCACGCCTATGCCCCATTGATGCAAAACATTTCTGCTCGTGCAGGCTCAACGGATAGTATATTTCCGTGCCGATATCGTTCTTCGTGAGAAAGTCCCTGAGCTCATTCCGTTTGGGGACGCGGATCACATACTGGTTGTATATCGAGACATTTCCTTCTGCGATGTAAGGTCTTACGACGCAAGCGACACCCGCAAAAAGCTTGTTGTATTTTTCGGCATTTTTCCTGCGAGCTTCAGACCAGCTCTCAAGATGTTTGAGCTTTACAGTCAGAACGGCAGCATGGACAGTGTCTAGCCGGAAGTTCGCGCCTACCATCTGGTGATAATATTTAGGCTTCGAACCATGCATCCTAATTATTGCCATCTTTTCCCCAAACGCCTCATCCTGTGTGACAATCATCCCTCCATCGCCCGCAGTTCCGAGATTTTTCGATGGAAAGAAGCTGAAACATCCGGCAGTGCCAATCGAACCAGCTTTTCTCCCCTTGTTACTTGCGCCGATGCTCTGGCAGGCATCCTCGATCACGGGCAAACCGTGTTTCTTCGCCACTTCCATTATTGGATCCATGTTGGCAAGCTGTCCAAAGAGATGTACAGGCATGATCGCCTTCGTCTTTTTCGTGATCACTTTTTCTATTTTCGCAGGATCAATGTTGTATGTCTTAAGATCTATGTCAACGAAGACTGGCCTTGCACCAAGCCTCCAGACACAGCCCGCAGTCGCAAAAAAAGTGAATGGCGTGGTAATGACTTCGTCGCCTGGTCCGATGCCAAGCCCCATCAGTACGCAGAGGATCGCATCCGTCCCGCTAGAGACACCTATGGCACTTTTGCATCCGCTGTATTCCGCCACCATCGCTTCAATCTGCTTTACCTGCGGTCCATTGATGAACTGACAGCTGTCAACAACGTCCTCGATGGACTTCATTATTTCCTTCTTGATCGGCGCATACTGGGCTTTTAGATCCAACAGTGGAACTTTCATTTTTACAATCCTTTTTTTATATATTGAGTGCAACGCGGGCATTCTTGCCTGCGAAATATCAGACAAGAATGTCTGACCTACATTAAATAACCTGGAGCAACGGCAAAACCCACATACTGAGTCGCCATGGGGCTCCCTGCCCAATGACTGACAGGCATCTGCCAATCATAAAATTACTTTGAAGTCACAGGGAGCTTCCTCTTCCAACTTTCACCCGCAGAAAATTCATCCTATCTTTCATGGGCTTGGCGAGAAGCTGTCTTATCCGACGACGATCAGCCTCTTCGTCATCTTTTTGAACTGCCTCTTTTATCGATTTGAGTTCAGGGTTCTCTATGGTTTTTCTTTTCATTTAAGGTCATCTTTAGAATTTCAAGTGATGCCATATCTTTTGGACGGCCAAGAGCCGTCTTGCTTTTCACTATGTCTTCAAGGGATGCGACAAGAATCGAAGCATCTATGTCTTCAAAAACGATTGCTTCACTCCTCGACCTAACAGACTCGAAACTCGCCATTCCCAAGGGGGTATCTATAAAATCTAAATAAATCCCAGCCTCATCATTTTCTATCCTGTAGGTCCGTGAAAGATCGGTCGCTGGCGGGACAAGAATTGCATCAAGCTCAACTGCAAGCAGTTTAAATTTATTTTTTACCTTGCCGGTGTTTTTGACAAAAAAATCAAAATCAATAGTGGTAATAGGGGCACCATTCAAAGCTGCTGCGGCATTTCCAATCATAACCGCATCGATCTTTGCTTTTTTCAACGCACCTGCAATTATCTTAAGGACTGGTGCAGCATTCACTTCAGTTCTCTCTTATTTGCATGACTACTTCCAACTTTTTCTTGTTGATAAATTGACGGATAAGTCAATTTATTTCTTCTTGAATTCGTCGTATAGGACTTTCCCGACCCTGAGATTTTCGGGAAGAGGCGCATCCTCATCGAGATCCAGGCATTTCAGTATGCCGGGCTCGACTTCCTTGTATTTGAAACCACTTTCAGGACAGACCATGATCCCCTTCTTGTCCGGATTCTTGAGCATGTGCCCGTGGCGGCTCATCCAGCCCTTCTGTTTAGCAGGGACCCCCATCATGAGGGCGTAGTCCGGAACATCCTTGGCGACAACCGCACCAGCGGCGACAAAGGAATATCTGCCAAGCGTTATCCCGCAGACGATTGTCGCATTTGCACCGACGGTCGAGCCTCGTCTCATAACCGTCGTTTCGTACAGAGAGTGCCGCAGAACCTGGCTTCTTGGATTCGTCACATTCGTAAGAACGCAGGATGGCCCAAGGAAAACATCATCCTCAATAGTCGTACCGGTATACACAGACACGTTGTTCTGAATCTTAACATTGTTGCCCATAAGAACTCCATCTGCGATGCTCACATTCTGTCCAAGGATGCATCTTTCTCCGATTTTAGCACCCTTGTAGATGTGCGAAAAATGCCAAATCTTGGTACCTTTCCCAATCTGGGCGCCTTCGTCCACGTATCCCGTCTCGTGGGCAAAATATTCCTTTTCCGGCTTCTTCGTAGTATTATCTTTGCCAGATGAAACAGCTCCTCTTTTTTTCTCAATAGAGGTCTGGCACTCCTTAAGGACTCTTAGAACCTTAAGACCCTCTTCGCCGGAGGTAATAGGTTTTTTCTTTGTTTCGGTCGATTTCAGAAACGCCAGACATTCTGCCTTGAGCGGTTCGACCCAGCCTTCCAAAAGCTTGATCGGTGTCCCTTCAGCTTTCTTCGGGACCGGATGGCCAGCCTTCCATTCGATCGTGTGCGGATAGAAAATCAGCTTCTCGTCAATCTCCTTTGTGTCATCGAAAACAAGCATCCCGGATGCACCGGTGACAACAAGCTTCTGTTCCTTGAAAGGATTAAGCCAGCTCACGAATATATGCGCGGATATGCCCGATGGAAACTTGAGGCTTGTAACCGTTATGTCGGCAATGTCCGGATGAAGGAAATTGCTCCCGACGGACTCGACCTGTGACGGTTCCTCTCCGGTCAGCCCTAGGATGAGGGAAATATCGTGCGGAGCGAATGACCAGAGGATATTTTCCTCTCTCCTTATTTTTCCAAGGTTAAGTCTGTTCGAGTAGATGTATTGGAGCCGGCCAAGTTTACCCTCCGCAATTATCTCCTTTATCTTCCGTGATGCAGGGTGATAATTAAGAATGTGGCCAACAAAGAGTATTTTTTTCTCATTGTCCGCGATCTTGATGAGTTCCTCAGCCTCGCCGACATTCAACGCCAGAGGTTTTTCAACAAAAACATTCTTCCCGGCAATAAGCGCAGCCTTGGCAAGCTCATAGTGCATCACGGCTGGCGCCGCTATGAACACATTGCCGATATCATTGTCATTGAAAACTTTTGATATGTCAGCAGTCACAGCAACATCTTCATATTGCTCCTTGGCTTTCTTCAGAGTTTCTTCCGAAGCATCACACAATGTATGAAGAACACCGAGATCCGCCAGATTTCTAGCTATGTTCTTGCCCCAGTAACCCGCTCCAATAAGAGCTGTGTTTTTCTTGTTCATTTCATCTCCAGGTTTGAATATAAATCTTGAACTAAGAGAGAATCAATATGCGCTCCGCCCCGTCAATTGACACTTGACCCTAAATTGACGCTAAAAACTAAAGCTGTTAATCTATATCTTCTGCATATGTTTTCAATACAAAATTATGAATTGGCAGGACTTTTATTTTCCGAAAATCCGGGGTAGGAATATCAGGCTTCTATCAACGCCAAAAGATGAGTTCTTAAGAATGGGCAGAACGTCTCAATATCTTCCGCCAAAGACCAGGAAATGGGAACAAGCTTGCGTGCAATCGGCGGAGCAAGAGTAACACTGCGGAATTCGCATTTCCATGGGGAGAAAAGCTCCCCCACTCGCACCCTGCCGATTCCGCGCACGTCTGGGTTCGACGGGCTGTTGTATGTGAAATCATACCAAAGGATGAAGCCGCCGTCGCGACACACCCGCTTCATCTCGGAGGCGATTTTCCGCTGTTTCTCCTCTTCTTTGACAGAAGTGAAGACTGTTGACTGGAAGACTATGTCGAAGCTTTTGTCGGGCCATGGAAGTTCCGATGCATCCCCTGCCCTTATATCGGCACCAGGAATCCTCTCTTTCGCGACATTGATCCGTCCACCGTCCAAGTCAATCCCTGCGAAATTCGCAAATCTGAATCCGAAACCTGCGAATTCCGCAAGCCACTGTGCATTGCCGCAACCTATTTCGAGCAGTTTCGTGTTTTCAGTTCCGGCGGGAAATTTTTCGGCAAGAATTCCACGGATTTCGCGCTGACGGCGCTGTATCATGAAGAAAGCCGACTTGTTGAGGGGTGAATATTTGTCCATCAATCATCATCCTAAATATTAACAATAGTGTATCTGTCTTTTCACGAGGTTGAACCAGATAATTGACTATATCGTTTAATTCACTTTCATGGGATGGCGAGGATATTCACTGCCATGCCTGGAGTAACATCAAGCAAGCGGTTATCATTAGTCCAAAACTCGGCACAACCATATCGATGGGCAGTTGCGAGATGGAGGGAATCTGGCGTTTTCAGCCGATGAGTTACCCTCAACTGAAGGGCTGACTCAAAAACTGCATCGTCTAGCGGCAACCACTGCTGCGCTCTAAGGAAATCATCATAGTCATTGGCCAATTCACGGTTGCCTTCGGAAAGAGGCTTGACAAGCACCTCGAGTCGAACCAACGGCGACACACATAGGATCACATCTGGATTTAGCGCCAAACGAGTACGCGTTGGTGCACTAAATCCTGATACATCCTCAATCAAGTAAATAACACAACAGGTGTCAAGATAGACCCTTCGTTTCATGGGTGTTGATCCCAATCGTTGCGCATACGGGAGATACGACCGCTCACCTCGTCAGGGCTTGCAACAGGACGTCTGGCGAACCGCTCACTTGCAAGTAACGCCAGAGCCTGCTTGGCACTGCCTTGTAGCAGAAGATGCGGATAGTCAGGCTTGTCGAGCAAGGTCAATAATGCCCGACCAGTGGGCTTGAAGGGCAATGGTTCTAAGGTGTGGATTTTGCCAATATCATCAATTTCAATCTCAATTGTCTGTAGCATTTAAACCTCCTATGATACGCCTGTAAGGCGGTATTTATTTCACTCATCACTTATCGCAGTAACACTATAAACCAGTTGACTCATGATTTCAACACCATGGGCAAAATTATTTCTTCCATAAAAAGTTGAAGAATTGCTTTATGCAACAATATTGATAAAGATAGATTAATTTGAATCTTATGGATTTTCAAAAATGAGATTAGGCAGAAAAACTAAAATAATTTTGTTCTCGGCAACCCTTCTTATTGCCTTCGCATCAGCCGCATATCTCTTTTTGACAAGCTCATATTTCATCTGTTCCATTCTGTTCCCGGAAGTCGGCGATAAAATCGGGTTCCAGTTAAATGCCAAATCTGTAAATCTCTCTATTTTCAACTCTTGCGCCGAAATAAGTGATTTCAGCGCGGGTGAAACGGATTCTCCATTTTTCAGGGCGGACCAGATAAATGTGAAAGTCGCCATTTGGAAGGCGATCAAAGGGGAAATTGACATCGATGAGCTGAAAATTGAAAATCCTTCGATGCGGATAGAAACATTTGCAGACGGCTCTTCCAACATTCCATTCATGGCAGACACGAAATCCACCAGGACAGAGAAAAAATCAGAAAAAAATGGAACAGCCGGCCAAGGCGGCGCAATTCCCAAAATCGAAATAAGCAATTTCAAAATAACAGGTATTGATTTTTCATATACCGATTACCGCAAAGACAAATCTGTTCAGACTCATGCGGAACTCCATGATTTCTCCGTCACAACAACATCTTTTACGACAGGAGTGGACACCAATCTGAAAATCAACGGGGAATTAAAGATCAAGAGCGGCGATTCCGTTGACATATCCGATGGGAAAATTGAACAGAACATGAAGTTCCGGCTTAATGAAAAATTCATCCCGGAAATAATCGAGTCAAAACTGGCAGTGACAGGACTCAAAGGAATCGTGAACAAGACACCTCTCGAATCAAAGTCCATTGTTCTCGAATGCTTCGCAGCCCTTAAGGGAAAAGATCTTGAAATTCAGAAGTTCATCCTTTCTGGCTCGACCGGGGATGAGGCCGAATCCAAAATCACTGTCGGAGGAAAAATCTCCTTCGAGCCCCTTTCGGCAGATCTCGACATTGACATCTCGCCACTGAATCCTGAGCTGACAAACGTGATAAGCCAGATTTCCGCGGGAATTTCACCGGGCAACCTCTCAATTTTATACAAGGGACATCTGGGCTATTCGCATGCAGGGCTAATGTCATCTGGTGCTTTCACATTGAACTACAGCCAGGATAACAACACAAACATTGTCGTGAAAGGTGGATACGACATCGAATCCAGCCTGCCGCAATCTTCGGCAAGAATAAAGATGTTGGATGCAAAAATGGAATTGAACGGCAAGGAATGCGCACATGCCACACTTGAAAAACCCCTTGACATGAACTGGAACCCCGGCACAAAAAAGTCCCCCCCCCCCTCGGGACCGGCATTTTTCAGAATCCGCTCCGACAATATCAGTCTGCCAATCCTTAACAGCTTCATCCCGGGGAAAAGCGGTTTCTCATTCCGGAAGGGGTATTTATCGTCCGACATGAATGCGGCAATATTCGGAACCGGGGAAATAATCAGGCTCGACGGTGTAGTAGCATTTAAAGATCTCGACTTTGAAGCCGGTGGCAAAGAATTTTCCGTGATATCGTCCTCGTTGAATATTGTGGACTTCGAACTTTCCAATTTTTCCCAATACAGGCTTGAGAGTTTATCCTTTAGACTGCTGAGCCTCGAAAAACTGGTGATCGAACTGAAGGGAACTGCCGAGGGAAATCTCAATGAAGGAACCTTCAGGACGGACATTACAGAATTCAGCACCGATGAAAACCTTATTGCATTGCTCCCGGAGGAACAGCGAAAATCCTTCCCCCTTTCCTCCTTCGCAATAAAAGGAAATCTCTCGGCTCTGCACAAATCCGCCAAAGACGATTTTTCATTCTCCGGAACCGTCTCAACTTCAAAAATAAAATTTGCAAGCCCAATTGCCGATCTCCAACCTGAAAACAGCATAGAGACAATCACATTTTCCTGCACCGCGGACAAGGAATCCGTCAAAAAACTGAATGCTGATCTTCTTGTCAGTGACTTCAAGTATAAAAACGCCGTCATCGGGCTCAAACTGGGCTCCTCGGTCGAGAAAATATCCTTCAAGGAGAATTCTCTGGATATGAAAAGCATCGAAGGTTCGGTGACCCTTGCAAGCGGTGGGCGGGTTGACTTGAAATGTGGCAGACCTTTCAGTCTCAAGTTGGCCGCGACACCTCTCGAAATTAAACCATCTCTGGTGCTACAGTTGGAAATCATCGACATGCCGCTCGAAAACATGCATTGTTTCTTCGACCCGTTGGAAGGATACAAGGCCGAGGGAGGAACAGGAAACGCCAGTATTTTCTGCGAATTCCGCGATGGATTTAATCTCAATACGGCAAAAACTGACGTGAAGATCAATAATTTCTCTTTCAGCTCTTGTGGCCATTCTTTCAGAAAACTGAACGCTGATATTAGATCGGAAGCGGCCTTCGACGGCTGGACAAAACTCAATGTAAACTCCTGCGAGACGACAATATATTCACAGGAAGTTCCGATTGCGAAATTAACAGATTCAGCAAAATTCGACTTCACGGCCAGCACAGGAACTATATGCACAAAGGCCATTTTGCTAGACGAGAAACTTGTCGCACTTCTCCCGAAAGATCTGGCGGACTCCTTCGGATTCATTCGCAAGATCAGTCTCAATTCAAGTGAAAACTCTTTCTCGTATGACAAAAATAACCTATACACGTCTGGGAAAATAATCGCCACCGGATTTCTGCCCGACAACAGGAAAATCCCGGAATCAGACTTCAAACTCTCATACGACATAAGAACAAAGGATGCAGGATACGAGTTCCGTAACTGCATGATGGAAAACTTCATCGGTAATGCCAAAGCCATGGATCTCGGGTTAAGCGGCTACTGCGATCCTTCAATCAAAAAATACAACCTGAAAATCAAATCGGAACAGGCCGACATTGAGATGATCTCCGAATCCCTGATAAAGGACAAATCACAAACCGGAGAGGATAAATCCCAGAGAAGGAAAGAGGAATCAGCAAAAAACGAAACGAAAACTAGTTTTCTGTCCGAAGAATACGACATTGATGCGCAATTGTCTCTAAAAAACATCTCTTATGGAAAATTACTGAAAGGAAACTTGGATGGTTCTATCGGCATAAAAAAGGGGTTTTTAAATGTTCAGAATATTTGCGGAAACATAAACGAAGCACCTATCGCAGGCGGGCTTGCCGCAGACCTGAGAGACAGTTCCAGCATCCGTTACAACGCAAAACTGAAGGTCGGCAAGCTGAAAATGGAACCTGTGATCACGCCTTTTGTTGTAACCAAACACCCTTTCAAAGGTATCCTCGAAGGATTGGAATTCAACGCGGAAAGTCAGAGTGTCACGATTGAAAATCCCGTCGCCAAAATAACCGGAGCTCTCAAGGCTTCTTTCTCCAACCTCTCCATCCCAACCACTCTGAAGGAGAAGTCACTGATGGCCAACTTTATCCTCACACCAATAGAGACCATCGCATCAATCGGGAAATATCTTCCTATCAAATACATACCGAGTGAACTGAGCTCGGCTGCATCGGTGTTTACAGACTATTTCCAAAACTTTGACAATGTTGCATTCGACGCGGGCGAAATTGCGGCCACAGCAAAAGACGGAATCATCACCATAGGGAAATGCGACTTCAAGGGGACAGCAGTAAAGGAACTTACCCTCAGAGGCACGATAAGAGGTTCCGACGGTACAATGGATACCAGGGCGCGCACCAAAATCGGAAAACTCATCGTCCCCTTGAGAATAAAAGGAATTTTTTCATCCCCCAGCACGGAATACACTATGATTCTGCCGGACTTCATAGAGGCGAACGCGGGCAATCTGCTCGACATCAAAAATATCGGGGACCTCCTGAAAATAACAGGAGAAAAGGGGAAAGATTCGTCAACTGATAAAGAGAAAATTGACGTGGAAGGTATTTTGAATTTTTTTAAGAAAAAGAAGACGGAGAATAAGGATTAGCCGTAAAATGGTATACCGGGCAGGATTCGAACCTGCGACCCTCTGATTAGAAGTCAGATGCTCTATCCTCTGAGCTACCGGTACACGAAGTGGTTGGTAATATAGTAAGTGTTTTTAAAAATTGAAATGATAATATGCCAGAAAAGGTTAAATTTTTCTCTGGAGCCGCGAATACCGGGTAGGCAAATGCAAGATTTCCCATTCAAGTGATGGATTCCGAAATTTCCTTGTCGGCAAACATCAATATGGCGAAAGAACTACAGAAGCAGATGTAGAGAAGGACATATGCTGCGGCCCATAGAACATATTCGATTGGTATTTCACGTCGGCTCGCAAGCGCGTCGGCGAGCCAGAACAACTGCCAGTTGGGAATCGCCGCATATACGATTGAATACAGAATGCTCTTCGATGCCTGCCCCGAGAAATAGTAGTCCGACACAAGTCCTAGGAGAAAGAGAGCGGAGCATATCATCATGTTCGGAAGCATGTCGAGCCTTGTCGAGATAGCAATTGTAATTGCCCCCATCGCCCAGACGGCGAAGAAGAGGAGTGTGAGTGCTGGCAGCAGATATCTCAATTCGAGGGTGTTCTCCCCAGGGATTTCTCTATTGAAGAAATATACCAGTACCGTGCAGACCGAGAAAAGCACAAGCATAGCGGAGATCGCCTCGGCAGAAAATGATTTCTGATTGAAATAGTTTCTTAAGCCTCCATAGAGATATGCAAGTACCATCATGCCGTAATAGGAGTAGAGAGCTCCATAATTGAGCTGGAACTGGTCTTTCGCCACTTTGACGGAAATTAAACTTGCAAGATTGCAGACCAGCACAAAAATCGTGAGTGCGGCTATTATTCCCGCGACTTTCGCAAGTACGAAATTCCAACGGGAAACAGGTTTGGAAAGAAGAACAAGCACCGTTCCGTTTTTCATCTCCCGTGATATTGTGTGACTCGCCGATATGACTGCCGCAAAAAGCCCGAAAACCATCGTCGTAGCCATCGAACTGTCAACCACAAGCTTGATCTGCTCACGGAATACGTAGAGAGACAACGACGGGAAAAGCCCGATGAGAAAGGCGGCGGCGGAGAGAAGAAGGAGGAAAATAGGCTCTCGCAGACATTCTCTCAGTGTGTTTCTTGCAACATAGAAAAATACTAGCACTGGCAGTCTTCCGCCTTTTTAATGCCCAGACTGGGCGATTTCTTTAGCCGCCGGACGTAAGCAAGCGTTAAGCTTACGGTTGATGTAAACAAAATCAACTGATTATTTCAATGGAGCTGGCTCTTCTTCTTTAGCTTTAGTGTCAATTATGACAGGAGCGGCAACTGGGGCTGGCGCGGCCGGCGGTGCCACTTCATCCACAATGACCTCTTCCTTGTAGACTTCTGGAACATTTTTCTGATTTCTCGAATATAGTTTTCCGCTTTCGAGTTGCTCATAGAGCGTCTTATAGTCTTTCGCGAGATTCGGGAGGTCGAGAATTTCTCCGGCGCCTGCGGCGATGTCAATCCACGATTTGTTGTTTATTCTGAAAAATGTCTGAGTCTTGTCAATCTTGCCGATGAAATATTCCGGGACATAGGTGGTGTCTCCGACTATGAGAATATTGGCAGGATTTAGAAACTTGACAAATTTTGTGAATTTCTCATCGTCGAGCACCATTCCGTCGCCCGTTGCCGGTACAAAGTAAAATTTCTCGCCCGGCTTCCGAGGCACAACAATGTATGGCTGGCTGTTTTTCGACTGGATGAGATCCGTGAGAAGCCTGGACTTCTCATAGTTTCCAGTGATCATAAGCACGCCTATGTCTTTTTTAGGTCCCTGATAGACTTTCGTCCAGTTTTTAAGACCGCAGAACGCCGTTGTCGAGACCGCAAAAACTGTCAGCACGACAATTCCCGCACACAAGATTTGTTTCATTTTCAGTTTCATAATCCAGAACCTCCTTGAAATTTCGTTTTAATTAATTATCTAACCTAAATCCTTTTTCAACAATTTCAAATATAATCTTTATAAAAATAAGATTTTGCGTAACGCGTCAGTGAAAATCAATTGAGCTACGGATTGTTATTTCACTCCGTCATTGCCCTGAAAAATGCTTGAAGATCGCTTTCTCCGTCTTCATCGTGTAGAATCCCTCGGGAGAGAGAGTTTTCTCGAAGTCGGGAGAAAGCTTTCCAATGTCTTTAAGCGGCGTCAGAGGCATATTTTTTATATTCGGGAAAATTACAGTTTTTCCTGGGAATTTGGCCGCCTCTACTGCCTTTATTCCCTTCTTGAGATCCATCATACCGCCGACAGCCGCAAGAGATGAAGCGGGATTTATCCTGTCGGTTTCGACAAGTTCCAAGGTATACTTGAGATGTGAAGTCATGCTTCCGCTCGCGCCGATGAAGCGATGTCCGCTCCTGATTATTCCAACCACATTGAGCAATCCCTCGGTGCCTGCGGGAATTCCGGCAAAAATATTCATGAGGCAGTCTTTTTTCATATACGAAATACAGGAGTTCAAAACAGGCACTGAAGGCACCAGCATCACGATGTCGTCAAAGCCGCCGGAACTCTGTGCGAATTCCGCAACTTTCGAGAGAAACTCGCCGGGGGACGCGAAATGCGAAGGATTCAGCGTCTTGAATTCGATCTTTTTCGTCTTTATCGTCTTTTTAAGCTGATTCTTGACATTTTCTATTCTGGAGTCGTCCATGTCTGTCACGAGAATCCTTGAGGGGCCGTCATGGGACTCCACTGCAATCTGTGTATGCATCTGCCCCATGGCGCCGGCGCCTCCGACGAGCCAGCAGGCCCCCCCCTTGGAGAGTGAACTTCTGACATTTCTACCATACGCCCCGGAAAGATTGCTTGATTCTGTTCCCTGATAGAACCAGCCCTTGTAGTGAATCGCTCCCACATCGAACGCCCAGTTCTCATCCGGATAAGAACCGATAAAGCTCACAGTTGCGTTTTTCCTTCCAGAGACCGCAAGTTTTTCTGCGAACTTCCTGTTTTTCACAGCACAGATAAAAATATCGTCGAATGCATCGCCTTCGGGTATTTCCTCCAGACGATTGACAGGAATTACCGGAAACGCCTTTTTGATTTCGGCAATATTGCTTTCTGCAAGCCCTATGAATAAAATCTCAGATGGTGGATTCTGCTTCAGAAGAGATCCTGGCTCATACACATGTCCATCTCCCGGTTCGCCAGCGATAAGCATCCTCCCGCCCTTCAACGGTGTCTTGCGCTTTTCTATAAGATAACTCGCAATCACACAGGTCCATGGCTCGATCATTGCAGCAATTGCACAGGGGATACTGTCCGCGAGAGGAAGCAGATAGCAACCCTCGTCGCCATCTATGACTCTCTCGTCTATCACACTGTATTGTGCGAAACCGCCGTCGATTGCATAGCCGTATGCCACGCCGAGTCCCTTGAAAAAAATGTCGGCCTGTATTATGAATCTCTGCCCCGGCTTGAATCTGTCCGCATATCCATCTCCGACTTTCAGAACAGTCATAACAGCCTCGTGCCCAGGGATTACAGGCTTTTTATTAAGATCCTTGGAAAGCACCCTGGGATGTTTTTCGCCCGCCTTGATAAGTTTCACGTCGGAAAAACAGAGACCGATGGCGTCAATCCTTACGAGAAGTTCTTTTTCATGTATGCCTGGCACGTCAATCGTGCATGGTGCATCGTTGACTCCCAGATTTTCCATTCCCGCTCCAAAAAGCGGCCACGCCAGCATTTTCTCTAGTATTTCAGTTTTCATTTTAATCCCTTGTCTATATATTTTTCCGGATCAATTACTGATAAAAATTTTAATGTTGATAGCAGCGCATAAGATAAATCGGAGGGGTTGATAAATCAAGAGCTGAAAACAGAAAAAGGGAAATCTGAAATTATAAGTGTCCTGCGCTATGAACCGTCTTCCGATATTCCTTCGGAGTCATGCCCTTGATGTTAAGGAAGTGACGGTTGAAATTGGATAGGTTTCTGAAACCTGAGGAGTAGCATATTTCCGATATGCCCTTCGAAGTATTTAATAGCATCCCGCATGCCTTGCCAATCTTTTGATCGACGACATACTCGACAAAGCCCTTGAGGCTCGCCCTGCGGAAATAGCGGCAGAAGGCCTCGGGAGACATTGATGCGAAACTCGCGGCCTTCTTGAGTGAAATATCCCTGCCAGCCTCCATTTCAGAATGTATGAACTGCATAATTCCGTCCATCCTGTCGTCAAACCTAAGAGTGTGGGAAGCTGCAAGACTGGAAAGTTTAACATATCTGCTTTCGGACAGTACTGTGAGCAATTCAAGGAATAAGGCCACGCGGCGGCCGCCTTTAATCTTGAAAAGCCGGTTGAACAGCTCAAGTCCCTGCCTAATAGCCGGTTCCCTGAATTCGATCCCGTATGAAGCGGCATCAAGCATCTTCCTTACATGCTTCATCTCAGGGATCTTAAAAAGCATTGGTCCTGCAAAATCCTCCTTGAACTGAAGCAGTCTTGCGTGCCCCCAACTTTTAGAAAGGCTGTCTGACGGGGAGTTGTAATAGTGATGTGGAAGCATGGGGCCAATCATGGTTAAGTTGCCAGCTCCAAAGTTGCTTATATTGTCTCCGACAAAACGTGTGCCGAAGCTGGAGACGACATATACCAGCTCGAACTCGGAATGGACATGGAACACGCAGTTTATAACTGGGCCAACCTCGTCATGGGCATGGAAGGAGTTCAGAGGATTCGTCAGTATTTTTTCATAGAGATATTTCATCGAAGACTTTACCTAATTATTCTGAGCGTCCTTCCCTGGTTTGCCAAGGTTCTGCAATTGCATCGGAACTGGAAGCCAGATTCCTGTGTTTTATCAATATAGTATCATTCTTTGGCAAAAAATCAATAGATTTGCCGAACGATCCCTTGCAATATTAATAGGCAGACAGAAAAACAAATATAAACAATGTTGTAAAAAAGGAGACTGCCAATGAGATCAATCAGCAAGGTTGCACCGGAATGGTGGGACTACACCACGCTAGACGAGAAAATATTGAACGAGGCTGCAAAAATAACCATTGACAAGCTGAAGAGATTTGAGCGTCCTGGCTTCAAGATCAACATCTATGACACGGTGCAGGAATTCTATTGTGCGGAAGCCTTGGAATACATCGGTGCCTGGCTACAGGCTACGGAGGATTCTCCTGCGGGAATTTGCGGTCCGATCGGCCCCACCGAGCAGCTCCCGATCGTGGCCCAGATGGTCAACGCGATGAATCTCAATCTCAGGAACTGCCACTTCTGGGGCATGGACGAATGGGTTGTCGGCGGCAAAGCCGCAGGAGTTGATTTCTCACTGGGGTTCGCAAAGGCGGATTTGGATTTATGCTTCAATCGCATACGTCGTGAACTGCGTATGCCTAAGGAAAACCTCCACTTCCCCAGCGAGAAACCCGATGAATATGTGAAATCATGGGAAAAGGCGCGCTGCGTGGTGATGCAGGGCGGACAGGGTGAGACAAAGCACTGGGCCTTCAACGATCCTGTAAAACGCGCAGGAAAATACAAGGACAATCCTCCAAGCCCGGCGGAATACCGGAAACTTTCGACCCGTGTAGTTGATCTGCACCCGATAACATTGATACAGAACGCACGCACTTCCGGCGGAGGAACAGTGCAGAATGTCCCGTCTTCTGCGGTAACAGTAGGACCGCTCCAGACTTGGAAGGCGGAGAAAGTCTCCATCTGGCATCCGGGACACCATGACAACCCGTTCGGCATGCGTCTGACGACGTTCATGATTTCGCAGAAGATTCCAGACAGCGCGGTTCCGATGTCGCTGTTGGCGGACCATCCGCAGGTGGTATTCAACTTCCTGCGTGGCGGATTCGGCGTGTGTGAAATCGAGATGCACTGAGATTTGAAGTAGCGCAAGCCTCCGGCTTGTGAACTTTTTTAAATACAATTCAATATACGGTATGAATATGAAAAAGACAGCATTCGCCATCGGATGCCATCCTGATGACATTGAATTCGTCATGGCTGGCACTATGATCAAACTTAAATCGGCAGGATATGAGTTGCACTACATTAACGTTGCGAACGGCAGTTTAGGTACAAACCGTCACGACTACCAGACGATTGTTCCGATGCGCCGCCAGGAGGCAATTGAGTCGGCAAAGATGATGGGTGCCTTTTTCCATGAGAGTCTTTGCGATGATCTTGAAGTGTTCTATTCGCAGGAACTGCTTTCCAAGCTTGTTCCGATAATCCGCGAAGTTGCTCCGGATATAATTTTGACGCACGGACCTTATGAGTACATGGAAGACCACATTAATACTAGTCGCCTAGCCGTTTCGGCGGCATTCTGCAGAGGCATGGTGAACTTCAAGTGCAATCCTCCCAGAGCCACGATTGAAAAACCCGTGACGGTATATCATTGTCTTTCGCACACGTTCACGGATCAGTTGCGCAGACCAATCATCCCGGGCATGTTTGTGGATGTCAGTGAAACAATTCCGCTCAAGAGGAATCTGCTCTCCTGCCACCGCAGCCAGAAGGAATGGCTTGATGTGAGCCAGGGAAATGCCTCATATCTTAACAACATGGAAGAAGGGTGCAGACATGTTGGAGAAATGTCAAAACGCTACAAGTTCGCAGAGGGATGGATCCGGCACAACCATGTCGGCTTCTGCTCCGAAAACGCTGATCCTGTCATTGAATCGCTAGGGCAGAATGCATTCATCAACGGGGAATTTTAAAACCATAGGATATCCGGATTGCTGATGGCCGATGAAACCATGCAATAGTGATGGCAAACCGTAAACCGCATATTTCACGACACCACTAAATCTTTGGAAATAAATCATTTAAAAATAATTGGCGGAGAGAATGGGATTCCATTGCCATGATTTCATTTTGCCGTCTGCAAGTGACTGTTAATCATTGACTTCCAAAGAGATACCCCAGTCCGTCTTTCAGATACATAACATAGCATCTTTAAATATATTGTCAAATATTCAATGAACAGTGACAATTAAGTGATAACTGTCACTGGTTGTTTTTTTGTCATTACTTAAGTATGGATAAGTCGTAGAAATGGTCGGGAAGACTGGAATAATTAAAATTATTGGCTAACTTTACAAATAATATAAGTCCAGTAAAAGACACTATCTATTGAACTTGGTAATGGGGCGGTGT
>CAIQLG010000545.1 GCA_903872565.1 uncultured Lentisphaerota bacterium
GTACATCCCTTTTTTCCACTTGCAAAAAAGAGCTGACACGCCAGAACTGGAATTAACAGATTGAATTTAAGGTAGTTACACAGAATACAGAATTAGGGCGGATCAGGAAGTCTGAATTTTCAAAAGGATTCCATAATGAAGAACAATAATTCACTGATACCGTCAGCTTACAAGACAGGAACTTGCAACTTTGATGTCACAAAATGTGATATCAAACGAGGGACGAGGCGGTGCCAGGAAACTGCCATACGTATTTACTGAGCATGGAGCAATAATGGCGGCTTCAGTTCTGAAATCAAAAAGGATAGAAGGTTAATTTATTATGAAAATAATATTCAACTTCAGTAATTATATACTTTTAGGATCGATTGTTCTTCTATCAATAACTGGATGCGATTCAGTATCTACAAGAACGATGTCAGTTCCAAAAAGTGCAGTTCAGTCGGTATCAGGAAAATAGGCATTGCAGATGTCCTCCGAGTTCAGCAGCAGAATGGCACTAAGTTAAGGACAGTAATGCAGGTATTCCTACCTGCGAAACATTTACCGGTGAACTGGCGAAAAACATTTTTAAACTTATCTTGAAGATTTATCGGGAGAGCCTATACTGATGCATGCCTTATTCGAAATTAATTTGGGAAAGGTGCATGTGTATGCGAAAGACCATAACAAGGAGACGAATCATGAATTCCGGATACTATATTGTTGCATTATCGGTTGCTAGCCTCGTGGCACTGACGATTGGTGCCGCAGACAGACCTTCCACTCAGCCGTCCGACTGGCCGCAGTGGCGGGGGCCGATGGCGACGGGTGAGGCCATTGCGGACTCAAATCCGCCACTGACATGGGCGGAGGGCAGCAATGTACGTTGGAAAATCGCCATCCCTGGACGAGGGCGTTCGACCCCGATCGTCTGGGAGGACCGCATTTTCCTCACGACTGCAGTGGAAACGACCACTCCGGCGGATCCGGCGAAGGTCAAGGCGGCAATGGCAGACACGCCAGAATTTGCACGCAAGGATGCCCATGTGCCCGACAAAGTCCTGCAGTTCATCGTCATGGCGATCAGTCGCATTGACGGCAAAGTGCTCTGGCAGAAAACTGTGCATGAAGAGGCGCCACTGGCCGGGACGCATGCCGACGGCAGCTGGGCTTCCGGGTCGCCAATCACGGACGGGGAACTGTTATACGCCTATTTCGGTTCGTACGGGCTCTACGCGCTGACACTCGATGGTGAGAAGAAATGGAGCAAGGATCTCGGCAGATTCAAAACCAAGGCTAACTTTGGAGAGGGCGTGTCACCAACGCTCTGCGGTGAACTGCTGATCATCAACCAGGACTTTGAGGGCGCATCGTTCATTGTTTCGTTGAACCGGAGATCGGGCGAGGAAAAATGGCGGGTGAAACGTGATGAAGCCACATCCTGGGCCACGCCGCTCTTGATCGAGCAGGGAGGCAAACGGCAGATCGTAGTCTCCGCCACCAAGCGCATCCGCAGTTATGACCCGTCCAACGGTGCGCTACTATGGGAAGTCGGCGGCATGACCAGCAACGTGATCCCCAGCCCCGTTACGGATGGCAATCTGGTGTTCTGCATGAGCGGCTTCCGTGGCAGTGCACTGCTGGCGATCAAACTTGCGGTGGCGGTCGGCGATCTCACAGACAAGCCCGAGGCCATAGCCTGGAGCAGCAAGGAGAACACGCCCTACGTTCCGTCGCCCGTAATCAGCGGTGGACTGCTTTACTACATCAAGGTGAGCGAAGGCTTTCTGACCTGTGCAGAAGCCGCAACAGGCAAGGTGCAATATGCCAGCAAGCTCGCAGGTGTGCCAGTGGTGTTTGCCTCGCCGGTGGCTGCTGGCGGGCGTCTGTACATTCCGGGGAAGAACGGCCTGACTCTGGTGGTGAAACTTGGCCCGAAGTTCGAGGTGCTGGCAAGCAACCAGCTCGATGACGGCATCATCGCATCGCCTGTGGTGGCCGGCAACGAACTCTTCATCCGCGGCGACAAAAGCCTGTATTGTATCGGGGCAAAACAATGAGCATCCCCCGCGCCATCATCTGCATCCTCCTTCCGCCCCTTGCCGTCATAGACAAGGGTTGCGGCAGCTTCCTGATTGTCCTGATGCTTACGCTGTTCGGCTGGATTCCGGGAATAATCGGCGCAATGGTGATTTGCACGAGGAAGGAAGACTGAAAGGCCGCAAAAACAGCAGCAGGACTTTTATTTTTTCTGATTAGGATATATGGAGTATGCCCTAATTGAAAATTAGCTATTTCTTCGGAATATTTTTCAGCAATTTGTCCTTTTCTTCCTGTGAAAGCGAGGATTTTTCGATCCGATTTTTGACTTTATCTTTATCAGGTTCTCCAACCACCCAGAGTAGTACATCGCTTAATAATTTATCTTTGTATTTTCCTTCGGGTAATTTCATCGCCCAGTCAAATGCCGCAACAGGATCTCTAGGCGCCCACGCGGAAGCTACTTGCTGTAATGCACCATCTTTGCCTTGACCTTCTGTCCACGTTGTGCAGCCAGCCAGCCAATGAATCCTTCCAGTGCATCTTTTCCGAGTTTTTTATCAACGCCATAAAAACCGCCTGACTTGCATCCTCTGCATCGTGTCTGTTCGTCAGCTTTCGGAAGCAGACGTGGAAAACCATTGCGCCGTGTCGCGAGACGATCTCGGCAAAGGCGCACTGATCGTCTCTCTTCGCGTACGCTTCGATAAGTTCCGCATCATTTTCTGTCCGCATAAATTCCCAGACTCTCGTTCTTTCCACCATATTATTTGCCGTCAGGCCAGTTTGATGGGATGCCTTTTTAAAAAAAATCGAAAAAAAATATCTACCAGGAAAAACAAGATACGATTAAATCAAACCCCCTTGATTTTTTCACTTTGAACCAGCCGCCGCCGCAGACGACTTTATAAAATCCATGATTGCCGGTTCCCCTCCCCCATCATATAGCTTTTTGAAGGCTCTGAAGCCATCCCCGTAAGTCGCATCAAGATTGTCCTCTATTTTTGCATTGAGCGGCAGATTGCCGAAGAGTTTGTTGATCCTCCACGCGACAAACTCCGCCCATCCCTCCTTGACTTTGAGATCTTTTATGGCGGGATAATTATTCTGCATCCAGTCATGCGCAAGCTCATGCGCCGAAACCTCTGTCATCTTGCCCTTCGTCAATCCGGAAAGAAGGAATATATTGCGTATCGTAGTCTTCTTCTCATCCTTAACCTCCTCCTTGGCCTTGCCAAACAGGGAGGGACCTTTTATTATAATAGTTTTTTCGACAGTCTCCTCCGTCTTGTAGGTGCCAAACTCCATTCTGGCGGTCGCCTTGCCCGGGGTGGCATCCTGAAGCGTCGGAAGATCCACAAGGCTGTATTTTATGTCATTCCTGGTGGAGAGCTTGAATTCCTTCTCCATTTTGGCCTTCACATCGGAAATAATTCGGATGAACTCTGCTTCGTCAGTTACGGAAGTCTTTGCACATTCCCTGCAAATATTCCTGCCGTCGGCAAGTACCGTGCAGTTGTCTGGCATGTCACAGCAGAAACATTTAGGCTTTGCGGCACAACTCCTGCAGAAAAATTTCCCGTTTTGATCCCCAATTTTGACCCCTTCCTGGCTCCTCTTCCCACAAAGGCTGCAGACCGGCCAGGTCTGAGACAGGCATTTTTCCGAACAGAAAAAGACTCCATCCGCGTTTTTCAGCCCTTTCACAGACTTTTTGCCGCAGGTGGCGCATGCCGGCATTGTTTTCAAATAGCAATTCTTGCCGCAGAAAATATTACCTCCATAGACAAGATACTCCTTATTTGGGGGAATGCGTTTCTTGCAGACCGAACACACCGGGTTTTCTCCGGAAAAGGATATATGTGCCAATGCGATCATCAGGACAAAAACCAGGGGTGCAAGTATAGCCCCGGGCACCCCACTTCGCATTTTTATGCTTGTAAACATTTTGAAAATCCTCTGACGCTCTGATGCATTAACACATTCTCGTAATGCGCCAGTAACCTCGCCACTCTGGGGAGTAGCCTCAAAATGAGGCATTACAACGCCGAGTGTAATATAGGAGTCTTTGTTTTTCCCGCTATCGGTGGAGGGTCGGGTTCCACCCCGACCACGAGTGGACGGCGTGGAAGCCGTCCCTCCAAAATGCCAATCTGCCGAAAAACTGACACATTAGCTCTTTCCTTGTTAAAACACAATGTTGCTAAGTTAAGCCTGAATTCGAGTAACTCGGGGAATCTCCCCGAGGAAAATCGCGGGGTGGTACCCCGCGTTACTTGGCTTAACTTAGTGACATTCTGTTAAAACATTATAATATAATTTGAAACTTTCAAACAATATGATATTTTGTCTCTCTTTTTTATTTTAACAATAGTTGTACATTAGTAGATTCAGATTTTCTGACTCGTAGCTTCAATCGCACTGGAGACGTAGAAAAAGGGGTTGTGGCTAAAAAAGGGTTGCCCCCGGGAAATCTGAATGAAAATTCCCCCCAGAGGTGGAATTTTGAGACATTATTATTTTCAGCGGA
>CAIQLG010000546.1 GCA_903872565.1 uncultured Lentisphaerota bacterium
GATGCTTGTCCACTTGAATGACGCGGAGTTCATCTACCCTGGCACGGAGTTGCGAATGGTCTACAAGATGCTCGCACCGGCATCGTCCGGTGACTGAAAACCATACAACCTCTTTTTCCACGAATCAAGAAGTCTGAAGTTCGTTTACCCTTTTCATTTTCTTATCAAAGATTTTTCTTCCACAATCCAAGCGATGCAATCACCCATAGTCTCATCTGGTGGTCGGATTTTCCAGACTGATGTTCATTCCAGAGTTTTTCCACCGACTTGGGTGAAAGGTATTGCGCCCAGACCTGCTGGTTGTCGAATACAGTGGAATGCATCCAGTCCTTGAGGTCTGTCCTCATCCATTGGGAGAGAGGCATCGAGAAGCCCTTTTTCGGGTATGATGCCGTTTTAGTCGGAAGCCGTTTCGCCGCTAGTTTTCTGAGAATTCCCTTCGAGATTCCGCCCTCCAATTTAGTTTTTACGGAAATGGAATTTGCGAATTCCGCAAATCTGTGGTCGAGGAGGGGCGAGCGGCATTCAAGCGAAACCGCCATCGAGGCGATGTCAAGTTTCACCAGGATGTCGTCACAGAGGTAGAGTCTCTGATCCGCCTCCATCCATTTTTCGACAGGATTTTTGGATTCGGCAGCATTGTAATAGGACGTGAACCTTTCAATTTCCGCATTATGCGAGTCATTTATAGTGGCAGAAAAATCAGGATTGAAAACAGAATTCCGCCATTTCTTATGGTAGAGGATTGCAATGTTCTCTCCCTTGGCTGGAAGAGGAAAGGCCGAACTGAGCGAGTCTGACAAGTCGCGTTTTTCATTGTTCGAGAACAAGGCGGCGGCGAGATCGCCGGCCATGACTCGCATCGGAAATGGAAGTCTGCCGAAACTGTTGTAGAACGATGATTTAAGATAGCCGGTATAGCCTGCGAAAAGTTCGTCGCCACCATCGCCCGTGAGTGCGACCTTCACAAAACTCCTCGTCTCCTTGCTGACATAATATGCCAGTACCGATGAATGATCCGCATAAGGCTGTCCATAATGCGCGGCAAGTTTCTCGCTGACCGCGACAAAGTCTGGTGTAACATTGATTTGCCGGTGCTCGGTTTTAAGAAAATCTGCGACTTCGCGTGCTTCCTCCGACTCGTCCATGAAAGATTCCCTGCCCGTGCTAATTGTGAAAGTTTTTACCGGCATATCTGAAAGTTTCACCATCGAGGATGTGACGAGGGCGGAATCAATTCCGCCCGAAAGAAACGCCCCGAAAGGAACATCCGATCTGAGCCTCAGCCTGACCGACTCGTCGAGAAGCGATTCGAGTTTTTCATAGTCAACACGTTTTTCCGTTCCTGTAATGTACGGTTTCCAGAACTGCAGGACAGAACTTTCCCCATTTTTCCTGAGCAGGAAGTGTCCTGGAGGAACTGAGAACACATTTTTATATGCGGTCCCGGGATTTGGAATGAATCCGTAGCGGAAAAACTGTGCCATGGCGACGGGGTTTATATCTGAAGCATTGAAATCTTCAAGTTTGTAAAATGCCTGGAGTTCGGATGCAAAATAGAAATTTTTGTTTCTTTCAAAATAGTAGAGGGGTTTCTGGCCGAATCTGTCTCTGGCGAGAAAAAGCGTTCCCTTTGCAGTGTCGTAGATGGCGAATGCGAACATTCCGACCAGGTGTGACAGCATTTCAGTTCCATATTCCTCCCAGAGGTGGACGAGCACTTCCGTATCGCCCTTTTCCCTCAGCTTGTGCCCCTTTTTTGCAAGAGATGTCCTTAACTCGACATAGTTGTAGATTTCTCCGTTGAAGACGACCCATACGGAACCGTCCTCGTTGCAGAGCGGCTGCCTGCTTCCGGAAAGATCTATGATGCTCAGACGGCGGTGCCCGAGAAATACTTTCCCGGTATCGTCCGCGACATCTTTTTTTACGGAGGAGGGATTTGCCGGAGATGATCCTTGGAGGGCGATGTAGCCGAAATCATCTGGCCCGCGGTGCGCGATCGCATCGCACATTCCGGACAAAATCCGTCCGAGCTTTTTTTCTTCAGCAGACATTATTCCGGCTATGCCACACATATTAGTTCCTTAAACTTTTCAGTGTCAAAGAGTCATCGTAATTTCCTTGCGGAAAATAACTGTGTCAGAGAATCAGAGAGAAACTTTGACATTATAACTATACATCATAAGACGGAAATTTCTCGAATTCCATTTTTTTGAATCGTGAATAGTAACGCGTCAGGAACCTCGCCACTCTGGCGAGTGGCCTCAAAATGAGGCATTACAGCACCGCGTGTAGCATAGGAGTTTTCGGCGGTGGAGGGCCATGCTCTGTCGTGGCCTTAGGCGGACGCGACGGAGCGCGTCCCTCCAGAAAGTTCATTTGCCGGAAAAGACTGACGTATTACCGTAAATATCCACTTTCACCTGCTATAACGAATTACTGACATACATGGCAAAATTCTGCAGAACAGTGAATTTTTTGCCTTATAGTCAATGATTATTGGTGCCATTTCAAGTTTGCAAGGACAAAATTTTAGCTGTATCTTCTGCTGATCAGTAGTTACACCTATTAACAGGGATTGAAGAAAATACATGGACACATTTCACCAGGCAGTTGCCAAATATCGCGAATGTTCCCGCCATGTCAGAAATGAATATTTTCAGCCATCAGACAACACACCTGTGGCATGGGATCTTATTGAGGGATGGCAAAAAGTTGATCGGATGCTTTTCAACTGGATGGTACTATATCCCAATGGTCTGCAACCTGTTGAATGCGGTCAGTCCCATCCACTGATTGTATTGAGAATTACAGGAGGAGCTACGGTATTCATTAATCGAGACAAACTCAAGAACAGCGGTTATTGGGATCATCCTACAACCAAACTGTTTTCTGATGACTGCATGCTTACATTCCGAGAATTTTTTGATTTTGATCAACTTTCACCAATTGATTTCAATTATGTGATGGCAGAAATAAGCGGGGCAAAGGATACTGATCTGAATGGCAGATTTGCGCTAATTGAATGGCAACATATTAAATTCGAAAAGAAATAAATAACCCAAGGAAAAGATGCATCTAATCCGTCTTTGCTGGATAGATGATCAAAGGCGTGTGTTGCAAACCTCTGACAGCATAACCCATATCACAAAAAAAGAATTTGATTTCAGTGCACAGTCCTCCATGTCCTCGATTGGTGGTAATGTCCTCAATGTCCTCTTTGTCTTCGTGCGCCGTTTTTAAGAGAGGACATAGAGGACGATGAAGACGGCAAGTGGAGGACAAAGAGGACAGTCGGCTAAGTGATAATCAAAATCAGTGTCTTGCATAAAATTAAAACCGCAATATCTTTATTTGCATATTGCGAAAAATCCAGATTAACATTCATGCGCATTAAGTCATAATTGAGGAAAGAATGATTAAAGCCTGTATTATTGGGATATCCGGTTATGGAGAAACCCATTACAAAGATCTCCTAAGGGAACAGGAGGCCGGGAGGTCAAAACTTTTCGCCGCGGCTGTCATAAACCAGGAAGAAGAGAAGGAAAAATGCGCCCGGCTCCGTGAAATCGGCTGTGAAATATTCACTGACCATCGGAAAATGCTCAGAAAATATGGAAAAATATGCAACGTGTGCTTCATTTCCACCAGAATTAATCTGCGTACCCAGATGACGATTGATGCACTCCGCGCAGAGTGCAATGTCTTTGTGGAGAAACCTCTCGCCGTAACCGTCCAGGATGTCAGAAAGATCAAGGATGAAGCCAGCAAAAATGACCGTTTTGTCGCCGTGGGCTATCAGCATATCTACACCGAATATATAAAACTTTTGAAAAACACGATTCTGGAAAACAAACTGGGTCGCATCCTGTCAATTTCTGGAATGTCGCTGTGGCCCCGGAACAGCAAGTATTATTTCCGCAACAACTGGGCGGGAAAGCTCAAGGTCGGCAAGGACTGGGTGCTTGACAGTCCCTTCAACAATGCCAACGCGCACATCCTTAATGTCATGCTGTTTCTTGCGGGCGGAAGTTTTGAGAAATCCGCAGTTCCTGAAACCATAAAGGCCGAGTTATACAGGGCTAACAACATTGAAAGCGCTGATACGGCATCTATGAGGATAATGACAGATCAGGGAATTTCCGTGTTTTTCTCACTTACGCACGCCTGCGAAGAGATGCAGAACCCAATCGTAGAGATACACGGAGAAAAAGGATATGCAACGTGGTTTTGCTTCGAAAAAATAATGTTTCATTACAATAATGGGATAACAGAGGAATGTCCGATCGAGGCGCAGGATGATGCGAGAGATAAAATTTTCGATCATCTTTTTGCCAAACTCGCGGATAAAAAAGCTTTCGTGTGCGATCCCGGCATTGCCGGAGCACAGACACTGGCCATAAACGGAGCGCACAAGTCCTGTCCTGTCGTAAGATTTGTGGGGGACAGGCACCTCTACCGTGTTCCTTCGGAGGATTCCACGCTTACCGTTATTGAAGGCATAGAGGATATTGTCCGGGAGTCTTTCGCCGAAAGAAAACTCATCTCGGAAA
The DNA here is from genome assembly GCA_903872565.1 of uncultured Lentisphaerota bacterium. GTDB lineage: Bacteria > Verrucomicrobiota > Lentisphaeria > Victivallales > GWF2-50-93 > CAIQLG01. Next base: position 4,557 of record CAIQLG010000546.1, read on the forward strand.
TTGAGAGCGCCCCTCCCTGGGCAAAACCATCACAGGAATTTTCCCTGGAGAATCTCCGTGATTTTACCGAGATTTGAAATACAGAAAGTCATTTCGGAGGCGATTCGAGGGATTCAATGATCTTCTTGAATTCCGGATCCCTCCGGATCGGATCGAAAGTTTTATCCTTCTTGATCTGTTCAATATTATTGAAACCCAGGGAGATCGCCTTCTTCAAGCTTTTAAGTGCCTTGGCATTCTGTCCGTCAATGCAATATGTGGAAGTGAGAATGTACGAAATGATGGAAGTGGCCGGGAATGTTCCATCCATCAATTCCAAATATGAAATTGCCTGCTTAAATTTTCTCTCCTGGACAATCTTGGGAATGAATTTTCCTTTCTGCAAATCTTTCTCCGCTCCCACAAGTTGGAAGGAGATGAAAAGCATAAGACACAAACGGAAAATACTGTTCGCCATATTCCCTCTGCTCTTTGATTGAATATTGAGAATTGCTTATGGAATGACATGAAAACATTATATTAAATAACACATTATTTCCCTGCTACTTTGTTCTTGATGACTCCATATTGGAGGATGGAGATGATCGCAAGGATAACGGCGGCCTGAATGAGGCAGACAATGGTTGTCTGGATGTTCCCCCACAGCAGGGGCAGGACTCCAAGCCCTATCGCTAGCGCCATGAGATGGATCACAAAAACAGCATTCTGCTTAGTAAGTCCCATCATCTGGAACCTGTGTGAAATATGGTTGTGATCCCCTATGTAGAAAGGCTTCCCGAGCTTCCATCTTATTACAACGACAGCACAGAGATCGAAAAGAGGAATGGCAAGGATGAAGAGCGGAATGAGTACCGAGAACTTTGTCGGCGCGAGTTCAGGATTGTAATAGGTGACGAGACAGCCCAGCACCGCAAGATTGTAACCTATCAGATGACTGCCGGAGTCCCCCATGAAAATCTGTGCCGGGGAGGAGTTGAAGAACCAGAACCCGAAAGCGGCACCGGCCATCGTCGCCCCGAACACGGCAACAAAATACTGGACATTCACGGCGGCGGAAATTGCGAAAAGGCTGAAAGCTATCGCCGCCATGCCTATCGCAAGACCATCCATGTTGTCGAAAAAATTTATTGCGTTCATCAGTACCACGATCCACAGTACGGAGATGCACCATGTGAACACCGGATTACTTATGAACATCGAGATTTTCACCCCGCCCCATGTCACCGCGAGAATGGCCACGACAATCTGCCCGCCGAATTTCGTCTTCGCAGTCATATTGTGGATGTCGTCGTATATTCCGAACAATGTTATCAGCACGGCTCCGCCGCAGATGAAGACAAGCTCCTTGGATACTTTCATGATGCCGCCGATGTTCACCGCGACACTCTTGTCAAGATGGTGTCCCACAAGGTACGTATTGCTAAGTATAATTCCTATCGCGATGGTCAGAATCCAGGAAAGGCATATGGCCATTCCCCCGAGAAGCGGCGTTGACTTTGCATGCTGCTTGTGCTCCTGCACCGTCGGATGATCAAGAACGTTGAAAAACAGCGCTATCTGCCTGCAGACCGGCGTCAGCACTAGCGCGAAGACCAGAGCCGTGAGAAACGACAGGAGATATACATTCCACCAGACCATATGAGAAACCTACTTAATCTTTAATTGATGTTTGTCCCTGACCGGCTTCCGCCGGAACTTAATGCCTCTTCGATAGGATTTATAGGATTATCAGGATATTATAAAACCAAATAAGATTTTTAAACCCAGTTTATCCTGTTCTCTTGAAACACGCCAGTCTTTTTCGGCAAATTGGCTTTTTTGGAGAGACGCGCTCTGTCGCGTCCGACTACGGCCACGACGGAGCGTGGCCCTCCACCAACAAAACTGACGCATTACGTTATTCTGTCCCAAATACAATTTTCTATCGCTATTAAATTAATCTTCTCAAATGTATATTAAAAAGTTTAAATATACTAATCACTATGCTTGGAAAAAATAAACTATTTGAATCTTCCGTATTCGGGCCTGTCCCATCCAGAAGGCTCGGAATCTCGCTTGGAGTGGATCTTGTCCCGGCAAAAGTCTGCACACTCGACTGCATATACTGCGAGGCCGGCAGGACAAATCTGAAGACGGTGCAGAGGAAGGAATACAAGGACATTTCAAAGGTGATCATGGAACTCGGCGAAGTCCTCTCGTCCAAGTTATACCTCGATTATGTCACTTTCTCCGGCGCGGGAGAACCAACACTTAACATTGGGATAGGAAGGGTCGTAAGATTTCTCAAGGAAGAGCACCCGGAACATAAAGTATGCCTGATCACAAACGGTACTCTCCTCGGAGATGATCAAGTGATCCGTGACATCGAGGGGATTGACCTTGTCATACCCTCCCTTGATGCCGCAGACGAGGAAACTTACAGGAAGATTAATCGCCCCTGTGAAAAAATGACCTGTAAAAACCTAATAGACGGACTTGTTAAATTCAGAAAGACATCCAAAACCCTATTCTGGCTCGAAATATTTGTCGTTCCTGGCCTGAATGACAAAGAAAGATCCATTTCTGCGATCAGAAAGGCGGTTGAAAGGATAATGCCGGACAAAATCCAGTTGAACAGTCTCGACAGGCCGGGTACGGAAAAAACGGTTGAAAAAGCCGATATGGCTTCACTGAAAAAAATCCAGGATTCTCTTTCGGACATCACCACCGTCGAAATTGTCGGGAAATTTGCCCCTGCGAAAACTCCGGCAGTCTCCGGTACCAGTATTGAAATGGGTGCAAAAATCCTTGATATGATCTCACGCCGCCCCTGCACGGTATCCGACCTTGCCGAAGCTTTTGGCTGCCCCCAACAGAAAATTCTAGATGCTGTATCTCAGCTTGTCCGGGAGAATAAAGCAGTAGCGGAAGAAATGCCAAGGGGGATTTTCTACAAGCTGAAACACCATCAACTTGCCGGCAATATTGGATAAGTGCCACCAACGTCGTAGATCCCGGCACCAAAGGGTGTCGGGATTGGTGGCGTTCCAAAAGAGTTCCGGCAAATGCCGGTTAAGTTCATCGTATAGGAAATTGTATTTTCCTAAGGAATGCCGTATGGCTTGAAACTTGTAGCCACGGCCATGTTGGCCGTGTCGCCTCCAACATGGAGGCGGCTACATAAGTTCCGGCGATAGCCGGTTAAGTTCATCGTATA
>CAIQLG010000547.1 GCA_903872565.1 uncultured Lentisphaerota bacterium
CTAGATAATCTCGGCGGAAGTCTTTCCGCACGAGATTATCTACTGAAAGTCACATTTCAAATTCCCCATTTTCCTTAACTTTTTCCTTCTGAGGATCATTGTGTTCCTATCTTCGATGAACCACTCGAGCTCATCTCCTTTTTCCAACTCCATCGCCTCGACCATGACGACTGGAACAGTCACGCAGAATGTCTTGTTGGTCGGGCGTTCTATTTTTTGAAGTTTTACTTTCAGAGTTCCTGTTATGTTGAGCTCAACATAACAGGAACTCTGAATTTTCGGAACCGTTAAGCCAGGAGTTTGATCTCAATATATTGACTGAGTGAATTTAATCCTGCAAGGATTAGGCTTTATACAGCCCGTGGTTTCAACCACGGGAACCATACCCACCACGATATTTCGTCCTGAAGGGACGAAGGATTACGAATCCCCCCGACCTTTCAGGGCGGTGACGATTTTTATTATTTCCTTGGGTTGAAACCCAAGGCTTTATAAACTCTGCCACCTCCGGGGCATAAATTCGATTTTTTTTAAATACCAGCTTAACAGTTACCAATTTGCAGGCAGGAGAATACCTGCATTACTGTGCTTGCATTGTAGGCGCTCCGCATTATGCATTCAAGCAAATTTTTCCTTTAGCGCCCAGAGGCCGAGTCCGGGATTGGAGATGTAGAAGATCTCCTCGCCATCCGGCAGGATATTGAAGCCATCGCTGAGGGATGAAGGATTATATTTTTCAGCCATGACCGAATATTTCTCAGTCTTGAAACCTGCCTTTCGGAGATCTTCGAGGGGGATTTTGTCGCCTGGGCAATATGTGATGCTGAATCTTCCCTCGCTCGAACCGTGTATCAGGTGCGCGGCCGCACTGAGATTGCCACGCAGATCGGCATTTTTTCTGACAGCCTCAAGAGTTGAAGGTGTCCCTCTGTAGCCGTATTTCCTTATCAGCCAGTCGATTTCCGGATCTTCGCCGAATTCCTTGAGGCCGGGGGCAAGAACTATCAGCTCGCCAGCATCCGCAATTGCCATCCTTGTCCTGTAGATTGACTTGTTGCCGAGCCAGGTGCTTTTGAATTCGCCAGGATCAAGAAAGACGACAACTTTTCTCAGGGGTTTTTCGAGAAGTTCCAGGTTAACCTTTCTGCTGAGTTCGGCACCTTCCCGGAACGTGTCCATGTCGTTGCCAGCATAAATTCCACGCATCGCCATTTTTCCCGTTTCGGAGTCTTTCTGCATCACGGAAAGGATGTAGTATATCGGAAGTTCGCCCAAGAATTTATCGCACCCGTAGTTGAAAAGCTTTCTGACGGGCGTATCCGCCCTCCCCATTATCCTTTCCATTCCATAAACGGCACCGAGAAAATGCGACTTGTTTATCGTGTCCTCGCCCCCTACCCCGACGCATATGTTCTTGGTGTAGTTCGCCATTCCCACAACCTCGTGCGGAACAATCTGTCCGACTGAAAGGATCAAGTCATATCCCTCGAAAAGCATCTTGTTGACTTCGATTTTGACAGAATAGTCGAGTTTGCCTTCGGACCATTCCTTTATGAGTCCACCAGGGACATCGCCACGATGAACGAGGCTCCTTCGCCAGTCATGTACAAAAAATCTTTCGAGCGGGATCTCTGGTCCGAACATATGCCTTATCTCTTTTTCCGTCATTGGGGCGTGTGTCCCGAGAGCGGGTATGATGTCAATCTGTGCATTTTTGAAGAGTTTGTATAGGATTGCAGTGAGTTCTCCGGCGCCGGAATTAAATCGTGTAATGTCGGGAGGAATTATCAGAACTTTTTTTGGTTCCACTCCTGTCTTTGCCAGGAATTTAGCAAGAAGATCTTTCTTTTCATTCGGTGTAAGAGATGTTTTTTCGTTTTCTTTTGAAATCATCGTGGGCATGTTTTTTCCTTTTGTCATGTTGTTAAGTAATTGCAAAAGTCGTCTTCTGAATTCCTGAAAAAGGCGAGTTTTGCAACAAGCTCTTTGCTATTTAAAGTCCAGCAGGACATCCTTCCGCATTATGTAATGTTTTTTGCCTTTTTTTATCACAGAGCCGAAAACTGCAGGCACCTTATCTCCGAAATGATAATTCTGGAGTGCTCTCGGGATTTCCGCAAAACTGTTGACAGGCTTGTCTCCGAGGCTGAAAAGCATGTCGCCCCTGGCAATATTTTTTATTTTACTTTTGACATCGTTGACGACAAGTCCGCCATCGAAAGGATAATCCATGGCCGCCGAGATTTGCGGGGTGAGCTCCTGCAAGCCTATCCCAAGCTTCTGGGATGCCATTTCATCTCCATTCATGGGTTGCAGACCGGCCACTGCGATCTCGAAAGAACCCTTGTCCGTTTCGATCTTGATTTTATTACCACTTTGCAGCTTCCACAAAGTCCTTAAGATGTCAATGACGGCGGGGTCTTTCCTGCCCTCAAAGCCCTTGACAATATCTCCGGGTCTGAGTCCGGCGTTCCAGGCAGGACTTTTCTGTACGACTTCTTCGATCGCAATAGGACAGCGCCCCTTGTTGCTTTCTCCAAGCCCCAGTATTATTCCGAGGGAGACATCGCTGAACCTTTCCGGGATCAGCCATTTGCCGAGGATGTTTTCAATTCTTTTGAGTGGGATGGCAAAGCTTATACCCTGGGCAGTCTTGTGCATTGCTACGCTCATCCCTATCATATCGCCCTCGACATTGATCAGGGGGCCGCCGCTGTTTCCGGGATTTATCGCCGCATCTGTCTGTATTATGTCTGAAAAGATCACTTTTCCCTGATAGGTCGCCTTGCGGCCTATGGCGCTCAGTACTCCGCATGTAATGCTGTGTCCGAGCCCGAATGGATTTCCCACAGCGATAACTGGTTCTCCAAGAAAGAGTACGCCCGGTTCAGAGAATTTTATGGGCTTGAACTTCTTGTCGCCGCAGTCCACTATCTTAAGAAGAGCCACATCATTCAAGTCATCGGTTGCCACGATTATGGCGGTAAACACAGTTCCGTCCTCCAGCAATATTTCTATCTTGGATGCGCGGCTGACAACGTGACAATTTGTTATGATGAGGCCAGCGGGATCAATTATCGAGCCACTGCCGAGGGATGTGGTCTTCGTCTCTCCCTGTTCCGCAAAATAATCGCGGAACAGCCTTGCGAAGGGGTACTGATCACCCCAGGGCGAATATGACGAAGATACCAGCCTCTCTGTTCCAATGTTAACCACTGATGGGAGGGCATCCCTTGTCGCAAGTACGACAGGAGTCTCCCTAGTGCTTCTGCCAGCGGCTGGAACCTGTTCTTCTGAAAATGCGGAAAGTGTGAAAATAAACGCGAACGATACTATAATGATTGACGTTTTCATAATTACACCGTTTAAAATTTGCCGTTCCGCTATATTTATTTTTTCTTGATTTACTCCAGCGAGCCAAATCAAAAGTTTCGCAAAAGATTTTAATCCTTCTGGTGTTCCTCCAATAAATATTCCATCTTCGTCGCCGTTTTTGGAAATTTCTAATTCTCCATGCAATTTGGGATAATCCATATATTCCCTACGCCGTAACTTCATTTTTATCTGAATTTCCTTCCGAACCATTCGTGAGTATTCGTGGAATTCGTGTCTGGTTCACTTCTCTCTGGAAATATCGCATTGGCAATTAAAAATTCAAATTGTGAATTTATTTTCCATGAAAAACCACAGAAGAAACAAATTGCAAAGCAACTTATTTTGGGTTTTCCTGCATTTCCATTTTGAATTGCACCAACCGCACGCCTATCTTTTCTGCCTATTGGAACACAAGCTGCAAAATGAAAAAAATGACAAATAAGATTGCAAAAAAAGAGATTCTGCTCCAGAAGGGATGGAACAGTATCCCAGCATCTGGAATCATCCTTGACAGGGACGGAAATCATATAAGAGTCCTGCACAGAGGGATATGGAACCTGGAGGAAGGCCCCGACTTCAGAGACGCTAAAATCGAGATTGAAGGCGAAACCATAGCAGGAGACATCGAAATTCATCTCAGGACTTCCGACTGGTTTTCGCACGGACACGACAGGAATCCGGAATATGGGAATGTCGTCCTACATGTGGTGGCCGAAGACGACCTGCCAGAAGCTGACACTCCAAGGACTGCAGTTCTAGATTCGTCCGCCAAGAAAATCCCGGGCGGGAAATTGTCGAGATCGGAGGAATTTCCACCGGGAAGATGCGCAAAGATATTCTCGGCAATGAGCGACAAGGCGATCTCGGATTTCTTTGTCGAAGCAGGGATTCAAAGATTCGAACTGAAGACCGATTTTTTTCTCAGGGAAATGATCGAGTCTGGAAGCGACAACACGCTTTTGAGGCATCTCTTCGAAGCCTGCGGATACAGGAAAAACCGGGAGAATTTCCTTGAGCTGTACAGGAGATTTTCAGAGCACGAGATCGGCAAATGCGACATCGGAACAGTCTTATGGGGGGAGTCCGACATACTGCCTGATTCCGCCACCAGCACCCTCCCCTCCCCCGCTCTCTCCGAATTTGTGGAAAGCACCTGGAGCAAATGGTGGAAAATAAGGATAGAGGACCGCGATACTATCAAATGGAAATATTCTGGTGTCAGGCCTAACAATATGCCGGAACGCAGGATTGCGGCTCTGTGCGAAATACTCGGTAAAATCACAGTCACCCCTGCGTCATTCCTCACGAAAAAGGCTGCTGAGATCAATGACGGCACAAAATTCCTGGCATACCTGTATCAGGTGCTCATTTCAACACATCCTCTATGGGACAAATACATTTTTAAGACGAAAATGGCGACCCCAAGCTCCGTATTGGGCGAGGAACGCGCATCGGACATGATAGCCAGCATAATACTACCCGCATTGAACGCGTGTTCAAAAATATCAGCAGACAAGAGGCTTTCCAAAATGGCAATGTCCTCTTATCTTGCAGACTCCAAGACATGCAGCAACAGCACCCTGAGGCACGCATTCCACAGATGGTTCATTCCACCTTCAAGAGGTCTCAAACTGCTGAATTCGCAGTCCGCCGCCCAGGGAGTCATACACATATATCGAAATTCATGCGAAGAATGCAGGCACGACTGCATGGAGTGCCGTATATTCAGGAATATGCCGGCACAGGACGGCAAGTTGAGAGGACAGCCATGAAGATGAACCCTAAATATTCAATCATCATACCAGCATTCAACGAGGAAAAGTACATCATGGATACAATTAAAAGCCTCAAAAATGCGGTACTGATCCAGGAGGACAAAACAGGGGTGGAAGGGGAAATCATCCTAGTGGACAACAATTCCACAGATAGGACTGCTGAAATCGCAAAGACGGAGGGCGTTAAAGTAGTTTTCGAACCAGTTAATTGCATTGCAAAGGCTCGGAATGCTGGTGCCTCGGCCTCAAAAGGAGAATTCTTGTTTTTTGTTGATGCCGACACGATGATCCCCCCCGAACTCCTTGAGAATGCAATTTCCATCCTGTCCTCTGGAAAAGTTTGTGCCGGGGGCGCGAAGATATCATTTATTGAGGACAACCTGCCCGCTGCAGCAGAGATAAGTCTCGCAATATGGCATTCCATTGTAAAGGTTGTCCCTTTCGCGGCAGGTTCCTTCGTCTATTGCACAAGGGAAGCGTTTCAATATGCGGGGGGATTCGATGAAAAGCTTTATGCGGGAGAGGAGATTCTTCTTTCCATACGACTAAAAAAATATGCCGCGAAAAATGGGATGAACTTCCGGGTAATCCCAATTCCTGTCCGGACTTCCGGAAGGAAGTTCGAGTGGTACGGGACGGCCCACCTGCTCTCCAGAGCTCTTATCATCATGCTATTCCCGCATGTCCTTAAGAGTAAGATTTTTTGCAAATTATGGTATGATTCTTCAAGAAAATAAGAGACAATTTGATATTATTGTTTGAAAATTGAACGTTTTTAATCTATTTTGGGGAAGTCACTAGTTTTAAAGTTACATTTTACAAATCAACAATACAAAACAAGGGCATTGAAGTATGAAGAAGATTCTCTTGACAGTTCTACTCACCCTCTCAGTCATCACAGCCTACACACAGGAACTACAACCAAAGGCCAGAAAGGTGACGCAATATTCGACATCTTTCGCCATCTCTTCCGGCCTTTACGACAGTGGCTTTGATCTCGCCACTCTCGCATCGTACGGGGATTTCGGATTCGGATATGCCAACGCTCTTGACGGGGAAGTCGTCATGTTGAATGGAGCATCCTTGCAGATATTCGAGGACGGAACAGCATTCAAAGCATCACCCTCACTTACAACGCCTTTCGCAACCGTCTGTTTTTTTAATCCAAAAACAGAGAACAAGCTGAAAGACGGAATCACGATGAAGGAGTTTCTCGGCGAATTTGAAACTTACATCCCTTCTACCAATATGATATGTGCATTTGCCGTTGATGCAAGATTCAAGCTGATCATAACAAGGAGCATGCCGAAACAGTTGGAAAAACCGTATCGCCCCCTTGCCGAGATAACACTTGACAAACAGAAGAGGAAAAGATTCGTGAGGCAGAGAGGAACTATCGTCGGATTCTACTTCCCAAAATATCTTAACGGAATAAATGTCTCAGGGTGTAGCATGTACTTCGTCTCATCAGACAAAAAGTCCGGGGGGCGCGTACTCGATTTTACCCTCGACAAGGGAAAAATCATGATTGATGAGAAATCCGAATTTGAAATGATACTGCCCACCACTCCGGACTTCAAAAAAATCGTTGTCAACGCTGCTCCTGCTGAACCCGCAACCGATAAAAAACCTGTTGTGGCACCGATCGAAAATAAAAAAGAACAGCCAGTAGAAGCGAAACCCCCTGTAGAAGTAAAACCACCCGTGGCGACGAAACCCCCTGCAGAAGTGAAACCGCCAGCAGAAGTAAAACCACCCGTGGCGACGAAACCCCCTGTAGAAGTAAAACCACCAGAAGAGGTGGGGAAAAAAGCGGAATGACCAGTTTCCACTGGACAAAGCTCAAATGAAAGATGAAAAAATCCGTAGACAGACCGTCGCCGGAAGCTTTTACGATGCGAGTCCGACACAACTTCACAAAGTAATTGAAGACTTGATTTTTACTGCCAGCATCAAGAAGAATGGCCTTCCAGTACAAGCACTTATCGTGCCGCATGCCGGATACATCTTTTCAGGAGCAACAGCGGCTGCGACTTTCAAGACCGCCCTGAACTGTGACTATAAGAGAATTGCCGTCATTGCACCATCACACTACCACTCCCTTACTGGCATCGCATACAGTTCCTTCGAATCATACGAGACACCTTTTGGCAATTTGAAAGTCGATTCCGAAACAATAAAAAAGCTCATGCAAAAAGATATGCACTGGATTCAATCTGGCAATCCCCCGCATAAGGAGGAACATTCACTTGAGGTCCAACTGCCCTTTATCAGGCATATCTTCGGAGAAATTGAAATCCTGCCCTTCGTATGTGGCAGAGTTGACGACAAGATAGCACTCAGCATTGCAGAGGCGCTTCTTCCTTTTTTCAACATGGAAACTTTGTGGGTGATAAGTTCAGACTTCACACACTATGGGACATCGTTCAGATACACACCGTTCAAGGACGACATCCGAAACAAAATCAAAGCTCTCGACATGGGCGCTGTTGATAAAATCATCGAACTCGATTTCGAGGGGTTTTCCGATTTCATTGAGAAAACCCGTGCAACAATCTGCGGATGCAATCCCATAAAAATTCTACTGATGATGTGCCATTTGGCAAATAAGGGAAACGCAATTATCATCCCAGAACTGGTTGATTACACAAACTCCGGAGAACTTACAGGAGATTACTCGCACTGTGTAAGCTACGCAGGGATCACATTCTACCGTAAAGTCTAAAAGTATGCCAAGACTATTCACTGCAATTGACATTCCCGAATAATATCATGTCCAACAAAAAGAAAATCATTGTCATTGGAGCTGGCCCCGCTGGGGTGTCGGCCGGAATATCCGCCGCCCATGCAGGCGATAGCGTTGAGATATATGAGAAAATGCCACGCCCCGCCTTGAAGCTGCTCGCAAGTGGCGGAGGAAGGTGCAACCTCACCAATCTCTCCGACATGGACGGCTTCATCAATGCATATGGAAGATATGGCAGATTCTGCCTTCCGTCCCTGAAAATTTTACCTCCTTGGAAGTTGATATCCTTCCTGGCTGAACGGGGGGTAAATACATTTTCACCAGATGGATTTCACATTTTCCCGCAGAGCAACAAGTCCTCCGACATACTCGGCGCATTGCTGTTGGAATGCGAAAAACTCGGAATAAGAATAAGATGCGAGTCTCCTGTGGAAGAGATATCCGTCAAAGATGGCGCTGTGGCGGGAGTCTTTTGCCGGGGATTTGAAAAATGTGACAAACTTGTAATTGCTTCAGGCGGGATGGGATATCCCTCCCTGGGTGGCGGAACAAGAGGCTACGAACTTGCGAAATCCGCAGGCCACAGCATTGTCGCCCCTGTCCCTGCCCTCGTGGAGATCCATTTGTGCGGGAACCCGTTTCCCGAACTTTCTGGAATCTCCCTCCATAACATAAAACTCTCTGTCACAAGTGGAAGGAACTCAATAGAATCATCAGGCATTCTTCTCTTCACCCACAATGGCATTTCAGGTCCGGCGATCCTCGATGTCTCGGGAAAAGTCAACAGGCTCATATATGAAAAAAAACATTACGAAGCCAGACTTTCATTCCTCTCAACCATAGATGAGAACTCGTGGAGAGAACTCTTCAAGAAGTGGAGAAAGGACAATGGCGCAAAAAAAACGGCGAATCTGCTCGCCGAATTCTTCCCACTCTCTTTCGCCCGGAAGATCAGCGCCATTGCCGGATCTGAGAACAAGACCGCTGCGGAGATCACCTCGAGCGAAACTAGCACCCTCTCCGAAACACTGGCAAAATTCAAGCTCTCTTTCTCCGTCTCTGAAGATTTTGAAAAGGCCATGGTTACAAACGGCGGAGTCTCGACAAGGGAAATCAATCCGGACACCCTTGAGAGCAAAATTGTCAAAGGACTGCATTTCGCAGGCGAAACAATTGACATTGACGGCCCCTGCGGAGGATACAACCTCCAATGGGCATTCTCCAGCGGCTGGCTCGCAGGAAGCAAAATTCCAACGGGGAAATTCTGAGGTCCTCCTCCTGTTAGAATCAGAAAGGTTATCACACGGAGACACCTCTTGACAATGTAATTGCCATGTACAAGGCGTTTTTGAGCTACACCAAAAGGCCGGGATAATATCTCACTTGATCCATGTCTGAAAACATATAGACGAACAATGACAAGTTACAGATTTTCTTACTAACTGCTGAGAATTAATATGTCTATGGAAGAGAGAATTGGGGAGAGTGCTTACTTGTAAATTTATTCTGGAAGATTAATTTGATACGTAGTCCAGTGAATATTTACTTTCAAGAAAGAACCCAAAAAGCATTTAATGATATCCAAGGAATTATGACTTCCGTCTGTAGCACATCGAGTTCCACCTCCGGCGCGCGCGCGCTGTTTGTGTGTGCCATCGCATCGTTGGGCGGGTTTCTGTTCGGGTATGACGGCGGTGCCTTGATCGGAGCCCAAATCTTTGTCCGGCAATATTTTCAGATGAGCCCGCTGATGTTCGGAGCCGTGACATCGGCAATCTTGTTAGGCTGTCTCCTGGCGACCATCGGAGGCTATCGGATACAGGAGCACTTCGGTGCCCGCACGTGCCTCGGCGGGGCGGCAGTTCTCTTCATTGTCGGATCACTCGGTGCGGCGTTGGCGGCGAGCGCCGTTGTCCTAGTGTTGTTTCGACTGGTATCCGGGGTGGCAACTGGCATCATTTCGATTGCCGCGCCGATGTATATTACTGAAGTAGCACCACCGGCGCGGCGGGGTCGGCTAGGGTTGCTCTATCAATTGGCGTTGACGATTGGCTCATTGATGGGACTGGCGTTAGGCTGGCTTCTGGCCGCGACACTGCCACCTGACCTTGCCTGGCGCTGGCTGCTGGGGTCGATCTCTGTTCCGGGCGCCGTAATGCTCACGATGCTGTGGAAACTTCCCGAGAGCCCCCGCTGGCTAATGGTGCATGGGCGCGAGGCAGAAGCCCTGGCGGTCATGCAAACGATACGTGATCCTGGAGAGATAGCGGGTGAACTGGATGCCATGCGCAACAGCACCGGCGGAATTGGCGGCTCGTATCGGGATCTTCTGAAACCTGGAATTCGTTGGGCGTTGTTCACGGGGATTTTGCTCGGAGTGTTCAACAACTGGACGGGCGGCACGGGCGTAGGCATGTATCTGCCGACATTGTTTCAGCAGGGCGGATTCCCGGTGGCGGGGGAAGCGCTGGGGCTCACGTTGCTGGTGTCGTGCGTGAACGTGGGATTCACGATTATTTCAATCTGGCTGGTGGGACATGTGGGGCGCAGAACCCTCTGGATGAGCACTGCGGGGGGGATGGCCGTATCGATTACGCTGCTGGGGTGGGCTTACCATGCCGGCGTGACTGGTCCGGCGATACTCGGGTTGACAATGCTGGTAGTTATGTGCCATGCACTCGGGCTTGCGCCATTGCCGTGGCTAATGATTTCCGAGCTTTACTCCGGACCGTTGCGCGTGCGTGCGATCAGTGCCTGCACCACAATGTTGTGGCTGTCCGGGTTCACCTGCGTCCTGGCATTCCCGCCGCTCGCGGCGGGGTCGGAACGGCTGATCGGGTCGGCTGCGGGTGCATTCTGGTTGTTTGCAGGGATCAGTTTGTTGGCACTGCTCTTTGGTTGGCGGATGCTACCCGAGACGAGGGGGAAAACATTGGACGATGTTGCCCGGCACTTCCATCGCCTGGAATAAAAGAGTCGTGCAAAATAGCTAATTCCGCAATTCTCTACTGGAATGAACAAAGGAGACGTGGATATTGCTGCCTTCCACTTTGAAATCTTTCAACAGTGGGTCGCTGGAGACAATGTTCTTCTTGTATTCCTTGGACAGAGCCCAGCGGGCGAGCCGTGCTCCGACATCCTGGTAAATATTCAGTGGAATATGTGTTACTCGTAATCGCGATCAACTGACTATTCGACTATTTCGCGATTTACCGATGCGTCCGCTGTCGCGGGCTCATCTCAGGAGTAGACGATCAAGTCTGCGCCATGCTTGAGCGGTGACTTTGCCTGCCCGCCATAGTTCGCTATGACGAACGACGGCAGGTCACACGCACTCCTGAGAGCTTCGCTCGCGGGAAGATTACGAACATACTTTCAGATTTCCTGACCCACAGCTTCAATGGCTCTTGAGATGTGGAAAAAGGGGTTGTGGCTAAAAAAGGGTTACAGCCGGGAAATCTGAATGAAAATTCCCCCCAGGGGTGAAATTTTGAGACATTATTATTTTCAGCGGATCAGGAGTTCTGACTTTAGCTCTACTTACACATCCTGCTTCTTCATGGGTGTATGTTGTCCAGCAACTCGCAATATTTACTCCACGATCAATTTCCCGAATTTAGAAGGGGTATGGAAGCCCCCGCCAAAGGTGGGTGAAAATGCGGAGAACTCCTTGTCCGCGCCCCTGATCCGCTGGCGGCAGACATTGAAGTACCAGGGCGCGGTGGCAGTAGGTTTCCGGCCTTCCACAAATTTCAGCGGGTCGACACCCCCTTCGACGGCATCGGATGTCGGAATGTGCATTACGATGCTCCAGAAGGTGTCGCCCTTCCCAACAGCCAGATCGGCTCCTGAAGACCAGCGAGATTCACGTTTAAGCCAATCCATGTCATAGACGGCACCGGCAGGATTGACCGTGATCTGATAGTAGGCATGCTTCGGGGTCTCGAAAAACAGATCGATGTTGTCGCCCTCCCAGATGTTGGAATCTTTATTGTCGCGGGTCGCGACGTCGAGATTCTTCATATCGGCATCTTCACACCGAATCGACAGGCACAGGGCGTTGTCGGCCCAGGTCACCTGAAAAGTGGTCTTGGATACAGGCGCATTGCCCGTCTTCAGATCCTTCAATTCATAGACAGGAACGTCTTTCCAAAATGCCTCGTCCCGTTTTCCGTCCGCCGTGAGTCCTGTGCCCTTCCGTTCCACGGTTTTAGCCAGTGGCACATCCTTCCGGTACTCGACAAGCTGAATCCGTTTCTCCTTCAACGGCTGAACATAGGTCATGACCAGGTCAATCCGCTTGCCATAGACAGTGTCGCCGGCGGCCTTGCGTGCTGCGGCCAACAGCTCGAAAACTTTGTCGATGTTCGCTACACTGGAGTTAAGTGTCTTCCCGTATTTCTCTGCAAATTCCCCGAACGCCTTCATCTCCTGGGCGGCGGGGCCATAGAAGGAGTCATAATATTCCTTGAGCAGGGCGTCCACGTCCTGGTTCGCGTCCCACCAGAGCCGTGAGGTGACGTAAAGATTCAAATGATTCGCGCCCAGCGTATCGGGGAGCTTGGTCTTTGTCCGGGTTTCAACCTCGATAAACTCGCCCTTTGAAATCCCCTTTAAAGAACGGAGATCATCGGCAATGAGATGAGGCATGATGAACGGGATGTTGTCGGGAGGCAGATAGTATTCCCAGAGATACAAATCGCCCCCCGTCAGTTTCTCCAGATACCCCTTCCGGATGTCCAGATACTGCTGGCGAGTTTTCGGATCGTCAAACGCGCTCCGGGCCTGCGCAATACAGACATCCATGTTAGGACTCAGCTTTTTCAGTTTCTCGGGCGGCATCAGATAGCCGGAGTAGGCACTGCCAATCACTTTCTGACCAGGGTGCGTCTTATATACCTCCTGGGCCACGCGGTTCATGTAGTCCCAGACGTAATCCGACGTGATGCCACTCCAGCCCCGCTCCGTGGTTCCCTTGCCTTTACACAGGTCGCATTGGCACAGGATACCACCACATCCGTCGTTGAGTCCTACGCTGATGGGCAAGCCGTAGATATCGGAAATGGCGCACACATATTTCACATTCGACTGGAACAATCCTTCCGATGACAGGCAGGGGTCACCCCCTTGTTCTCCTCCGTAATCCAGCGCCCTCTTGCCGCCTAAGAGCGCAAAATATTCCGGATGGGCCTTTTTGACTTCATCCCGGCAATGCACCGTGGTAATTCCGTGCGCCATGATCGACAGCCCCTCGCGGTCAGGCGCTTGGTTGAGGCCAAGACGCAACTGCCACAGGATGTCGTCTTTCGAAGCCTGGCAGAACTCCTTGCAATATAGATAGTACTGGCGAAGAGGAAAATCGGGCCGCACGGTTTTGTCGATCGGAGCCAGTTCGATGGTCTGCTTTTTAGGGACTATTTCGCCCAGTTCGCCCGGCATATACCAGCGGACACCCAGTCCCCTGAGAAACTCGTGGACGGCATTCAGCGAGCCGCGCTCGTCGGTTTCCCACCAGCCAGTTTTCGCGTCATGCCGTTTGAACAAATGATAATAGGGATTCCCCCATTTCTCACCGGTTAAGGAATCCCATTCCTTAAGCATTCGCGTCCAGTCGCCGTGGCCGGAACTGTACGGCTTTTTCGGTGTGAAATCGCTGTCATGCCCCAGCAGCGCGAGCCAGCTTGGACCTGACACCATCTTGA
>CAIQLG010000548.1 GCA_903872565.1 uncultured Lentisphaerota bacterium
CGGAAAATACGGTTAAATGATAATTTCGTGTTTTTTGACAACTTTTGACAGGACGGGAAGCACGGACAGAAGCACGAGGTGGGCAAAATCCGATCTATTGAGTTGTGAATTTTAAAAAATATGCCGTTTTCGTTCAGCAACGAGTTAGGAAATCTGAAACTGTGCCGTCCTTCGCACTGCTTCATTTTGATGTCAGTACTATCTTCCGAGAGGTTCCTAGCTTTATTTCCGTGGAATATCGGCCTATGGAGAGATTGACAGTCAAGTCAGTTTCAAAGGCTGTGGAAAGGTCTGCGCTCTTCAACTGGAGCTTTAAAGCCTTACGGTTCAGGTCCATGGTCAGAAGGATTCCATTCGCCTTGTCCCTGTAAGTGAATACCGTATCTTTCTTCTGCGTCCAGAGCAACGGTGCGGCATTCCTTGAAGGTATGTCCAATGTCAAATCATCAATCTGAAACTGTATCCCATCGTCAGCATTGAAAGTCCACTCACTGACCACATCGAAGGGTGACATCTCCATGCCTAAAGTTCCCTTTCCAGTGTCTGAATTCCAGGAAGCGTCAAGTTTTTTCACGATGACATTGTCCATTGCAAAACCCGAAGGCGGCATCATGGTCGTCCCTGTGTTTTTCTTATCACTGAATCTCCAGTTTATTTTTTCATTCTGGAAAAGTCCGACTCCATAGGATTTGTCATTATTGTCCTTGATGATGAGATCTGCGAATGTCCCATTACTGATTGCGGACAAATCCGTTTTAGAGGTTTTGAAGCCCCACTTGTTTTTCATGAAGTCGAGTTTCATCTGGAATTTTGAGGCCGACGACGGCGGACTTGTATAGGTGTATGATTTCGCCTCTGCGGTTTCAGGCTTCACTTCTGCTCCGGCCAAATCGAAAGTGATGCCGTCAACTATCAGGGACTTTAGAGTGTTCGGAGAAAATCCAGCCTTTGCGATTTCAAGCGGAATTCCACCGGATGATACTTTGTCTCTTCCTGCTTCGAGATTGATCCTCATGTTCGGCTTCATTTTAGGAATCCATGCGCGCTGTTCGCTGTAGGTTTTTCCATTTGAATTTTCTGCAAACGCACGGAAATAGACGAGCGTGCCATCGGGCAGGCCGTCAACCTGCAGCAGAAATTCTCCGGTGCCGAAATTTCCTTTCTCTGAAACGGCTGTCCCTGTTTCAGGAGGGAAATCACGCTCGGTGCTCCAGATTATTCCCCGGCTTGTAGCAAAATCGGCGCAAGAGGCGTAAATTTCCGCACCCATGCTTATTGTCTTGCCATTTGAGCTGGCAAATGGGTTTGACAGGACGGGCGGGGCGGAATTTCCGACAATGAGTTCGCCTTTTTTCGGCAGGACAACGCCAAGGTAATAAGTTCCGGCATTTTGGCAGGTCCAGGTTTTGACCGGCGCAATATTTGAGTCGAAGACAGAAGAAAAGAAATTGTCGAATAGGGACATTACAGTGGACGGATTGGTGCAGCTTAAAACATATTCATGCCCCGCTTCTGCAACGATCTTGAACCATTGGAGCTTATTTTCCGGAAGGGAGATACTCTGTGCCTGTCCGTGCTGAAGTTCTGCGAAATCCGCAGTGTCTTTGTAGAGGGTCCCATTATACTGCAGGACATTCCCATATACTTCGTCATCTCTGATACAGACCAGTTTGTCGCCCCGGTTGCTGGTTCCTGGAACAAAAGCACTGTTGGCATCCTGTGCGAGCAACGGTTTTGCCGGATTTCCGCCGGAATTCAGCGTTAAAACACCATCTGTTTCGGAGAATGAGTATGAGGAGATACCGCCAGTCAACGAAACATCGCTCCATACCGTATTGACAGGGATATAGGAATGGCCATAGCGGTTTTTCCACTCGTCCGGAATGGTGCTGGTCGCATATTTTTCACCGATGGTTTCCAACACATAGCCGCCATATACGTATTCATCCATCAGCGAGCCCGTGCTTCCATGCTGGACCATTATGAAATGGTTTGTGCCCTGGCATTCGACGTTTTTAAATTCGTACCTCGCATTGGGATAGGTGGCGGTGACAAACGCTTTTCCGGAGAGAGTGAGAATCATGTTTTTTGGGGTGCTGGATGTTGTGTTGGCAAACCAGGTGAGTGTCCCGTCGCCGTTGTCAACTATTTTGTCGAACATGGTGGATTTGCCGTCAACGGAAACCAGCCCCTCCAATGGGGTGCTGTAGTAGAGACCTGCTATAAGTGCGGGATCGGTCACAGTGTCCGGTTCCGGCAATACTGGAGCTGAAGGAGCCGGGCCTCCCAGATCGAGAATCGCCTGCTGGAGGCAGGCCCGGGCAATTTTATATCTGAACAAATGCGCGGAGTTCATCATGACTACAACTCCCAATTCCTGGTCCGGGAGAATTTCCATAAGGGTGCCGAAAAATCCTGCCGAGCCGTTCTTGGCCCAGGTGCGGCCTGCATATTTCATTGGTGCATCGCTTACGGAGTCCAGCCCCAGTCCGGCCACGAAATAGGAATCCAGATCGAGAGTGCTCGACTCGCTTTCAGGAAGGATGTTTTTCACTGTTTCGGTTTTAAGGATGCGGGTGCCGTTGGGGTGCAACCCCTCACCTATCAGCATCATCATGAACTGCGATATGTCGAGCACAGTGGTGAATGCGCCGCCGCTTGCCCGGGGATTCATGCTTGAATTGCTGACATCGATAGGCGTGTCGCCCTGATATCCCATCGCCAGGTTTTCCTTGATGGTGTAGAAGTGGGTGGTGTTCATTCCGAGAGGTTTAAAGAGGTTCAGTTCGGCGAAGTTGACGTAGTTGGTTCCCCCGTAGCGTTGGATTATTTCTCCCGCAAGCATGAACCCGGTATTGCAATAGTTATAGACCTCTCCGGGGCGGTATGTGAGCATGTCATTCTTGAAATAGCCGATGGTCTGGGCATTGCATCCGTCCCATATTTCCGTTGTGAAGGCACCGTTGAGGACATCTCCTGGCATTCCCGAATGGTGGTTGAGGAGGCGCTTTACGGTCAAGTCCGCATCCTGGTTCTCATATTGCGGGAGGAAGCTCAGTTCGGGAATATATTTCGAGGCTGGGCTCTCCAAGTCTATTTTACCCTGTTCCTGGAGCATGAGGAGCATGACGGTGGTGAGCGTCTTTGAAATCGAGCAGAGCATATATACTGTTTCAGGTGTGGCCTTGACATTATTTTCCTTGTCGGCATATCCGAATCCTTCGGACCAGACTATCTGATCCTTATGTACGAGGGCTATGGAAATACCTTTGATGCCGTATAGATCCTGGTATTGGTTGATGAGTTCCGTGGTTTTCGCGATAGTCTGCTGGAAATCAGCCTTCCGGTTCTGTTTTGACGTAGGTGAATTTTGATGATCAGAGGAGAAGGCGAAATTCGTCAGCGCGAATAATGCAGTTGCGAAAGTCGCAATTCTGATATTGGCCCCAAGATTCAAACACTTCATTCCATATCTCCTTGCATCTTTAGTTTATAATTATTGCACCCGGAAATATAATCTGCTTTCGGAGATAAATCCACTTCAACTTAGTTGCCTTGTTCTTCTTTATCCTTCAGATTTTTCCTATGTACCGGGCAGAAATTCTGGCATCTTGCGCAGTTAAGGCACTGGGCGGGATCCGGCTCGAAATATTTTCTTCTGCGCCAGATGGAGAGGCGGAGGATTTTTGCGAAAATCGCAAGCGCGATGAATATTCCAAGAATAGAGCTTCCGACTACAAATCTTTTTTCAATCCTTCCGGCTTCCTCGGAAAGCTTCTCGAGAGGAATTCCGCTCCGTCTGAATGCAAAACTCGCCTGGCTGTATTCCTTTGTGCCACTAATGTTTTCCTCTTTTATAGTTCTTGATAGGCTTATGACCGAGTTGAGCCCCGAGAGTGCCGGTCCGAGAGAATATCCGGATATAATGCCAATTATTATGAAAACTGGAAAAAGCGCGACAAGCAGGGCAAGCCTTCTTGTCCCTTTTTTTCTGTCGTCGGGATATTTTTCGGCGGTCGGCGCTCTTATCGCCTCAAAGGGGCAGTTGTTCATGCAGAGTCCGCATCTGACGCATTTTTCAGGCGTGATATGTAAACGCCATTTCGAGAAAAGCGACATCCATGAAAGCAGTACCCCGTATGGACAGAAAAAACGGCAGTATGGCCGTGCGATGAAGATTCCGACCGCAAGAAAAATGGTACCGGCGAGAATGGCCTCGAAAGCTCCGCTCATACGGAAGAATGACACGAAATGGTCTCCCCTGCATATGAGGAATCCTGTGGCGGTTGCTGCATAGAGAACTGCAAGCCCGAGATAAATATATGGAACAATTCCCAGGAGCTCGCGGATCCAGAGGGGAAGTTTCAGCGGCTTTAAAACAACGATGTCCTGGATTGCACCCAGGGGACAGACGGACGAGCAGAATACGCGTCCGAAGTAGAGTGCGAATACAATTGGAAGCGCAAAAAGCAGAATTACATCAAAGGGTATGGCGTAGGAAGGAGAGAAGACTGCCAATGCAAGGTTCTGTATGGAGCCCACACTGCAAATGCAGCCTTTCTTGACGAATCCGAAGTATATAAGAGAAAAGATCATGAGAATAAAAACCTTTTTCCTTGAGCGGTCGAAAATTGCGAATTTCGCAGAAAGCACCAGCGCTATTGCGAGTGCCAGAAGATCAATCCAGTGCAGAAATGACGGAGGAGCTTGTGGTTGTGAGGGTGAGGGAACATGATATCCGGTGTCGAAATCGGGTCTGGGAAATCTCTCTGCACCATTTGTCGAGAGACAGGCAAGGATGAGAAAACTCAGGAGAAAACCACAGATAGCCACGGTTTTAATTCGAATTTTCATTTTGATTTTTTACTCCAGAAACTTAACCACAGAATACACGGAACACACGGAATATTTATTTAGTTTCTTTCGGATAAAGCCCCGAGAAGTGAGGGCTTTGGCTAAAACTACAACTTCCGCAAAAATGCAAAGGAAACCATGTTCAGCCACAAAAAGTCACAAGATTCACAAAAAATAATAATCACATTTGCCTATAATCTCTGACACATTGACACTCTGACTCTCCCCTTGGGATTAGGCATTTCGAAAATCCTTAGCCTGATAGCAATGGATTCAGCCCTCCTTCGCATTTCCCTTCAAAACATACGGGGAATCCGACGGGACGCGTCTGAATGCGTCTGCAGGGCAGGATCTTGCGATGGAGCATTCATTGCAGTTCAGGCATCTGTCATGCCGCACCTGCAGGAATAGGGAGCCGTTGCCGAACGAAGAACAACCTTTTACACATTTCCCGCAGGCGATGCAGAGCTTTTCATCTATGGTGTATTCATAAAAAGGCGATTCAATGAACTTTCGTTTGAGAGCACCCAGCGGGCAGAGCTGGTTTTCCGCAGCGGTGTTCAGCTGTTTAGCTTCAGGGGTAAAATAGGCACCACAAAGCTGGCAGTAGCCACACATGTTGAATGCGTGGATGCATTTCACGGCAGACTGCCGAAGAACACAGTTTGTTGAACATTTTCCGCATTGGATGCACTTTTCTGGATCAAGCTGCCAGACAAGTCCACTTTTATTTTTACCAGAATTTCTGAAGAATGAAATGTACCCGAAGAAAAGAGCTCCCGCACCGAGAATACAATTCCGAAGGAAATCTCTTCTGTTCTGTAACATGTCCATGTTAGTCTCTTACTTTTCAACTTCTATGTGAAATTTCTTTATCTTTAAGTGTCAAAGGGGCATCGTTATTTTCCCGCAGAAAATAACTGTGTCAGAGTGTCAGAGAAAAATCTTTGACACTTTGATACTATGACACACTGACACTTTGGTTGCGGGCGAAGCTCGCGTTAAGTTCTCATTTTTCTGGTCTTGTTGTCAATCCTATGATTACTTTCGATCCGGCTATTTTTTCCTCAATGGCATTTCTTATGTGATCAATGGCATTCTGGACCTCGGAGACTTTCATTTCCTGGGGAAATTCGAGAAAAATCTCGATGAAGGCCGAACTTCCGGCCCTTCTCGAACGTATCCCGTGGATCGTCTCGTAGTCGTCGAAATGTTTTGCGAGTTCCTTTATTATTACGATCTGGTCGGATTCCTCCAGTGTCTTGTCAAGCAGTTCGATGAACGAGCTTTTAAACATTCCGAAGGCTGAAACGCATATTGTCAGCCCGATAATCATGGAGGCGGCGGGATCTATGTAGTGAGACCAGCTGTAATGGGCGAAGATCATGCTCAATGTCAGCGACGTGAAGATGAAGAGGTTCCCGAAAGCCTTCGTGAAGAAAAGCTTCGCCTGTGATTCGAGAAG
Source organism: uncultured Lentisphaerota bacterium (assembly GCA_903872565.1). Taxonomy (GTDB): domain Bacteria; phylum Verrucomicrobiota; class Lentisphaeria; order Victivallales; family GWF2-50-93; genus CAIQLG01. The sequence continues at coordinate 6,320 of CAIQLG010000548.1, forward strand.
AGGCGAGAAGCTGGCTTTCGACATCTTCTTGCATCTCAGGTAGAGCACCGTATTTATTATGGCATAAAGTACCTGGGCGGAATAGCTGATCCATATCCCGACTCCCTTTATTGATCTCGGATGGAGGAAATCGATTGTAGCCGACACGGTAATGATGAGAAGGCATACCAGCATGAAAAGGCTGATGAAGAGGCCGGAGAGATTTTCAAGCTTGTGGAGGCCGTAGTTGAAAAGCTGGCTTTTACCCCTGTTGATGCATCTGACGGCTATCCAGGAGATGAAGACTGCGAAAAATTCGATGAATGTCTTGAAGGTGTCGGCGAGAATCACGGACGAGTTGGACATGAGGGATGCGGCAAGGGTAATCAGCGTGTCGGCGAATCCCGCAATGGATCCGACCATCGCGGATTTCTCCTTCGAATCCGGATTTGAATGGACTGTCGTGTCATGCATGGCAATATTATCTCAACTTGAAAAATGTCTTACGGTTTTTCCGGTCAGAACTGAATATCTTTCTTATCCGATTTCAAATATAGACAAAGCTTTGCAAATCTTTTTTACAAGCATATTGGAGATTTCCGTATGCCGTGGAACGGCTTCAATACGGCCGGTCAAGGGATTGCACCAGAGTGAATGGCTTCCACCTTCTCTTTTCAGATAGCACCCATTTCTCCTGAGATGCTTTATCAAATCATTTCGCTTCATCCAACCGCCACCAATTCGGAATATGCGTCAGAAGGAATTGAACGGAGAGAATCCAGACGCCTGTCTTCAAGGATAAGCTCAATGGCTTGTGAAAGATTCTTGAGACACTGCCTTTTAGTTTTTCCCTGTCCGTTTGCTCCCGGGATCTCGGCACAATATGCGATGTACCAATCACCATCTTTCTCGACTATGGCTGTAAATTCATTATGCATGGTGGATTTTCTCCTTTTTCCTCACTTCGTAAAGCTACTTCTTTTCATCTAAAATTTCCATAGGGAAAAAGTTTATAGTTCAATCATTTTCCGAATGCCAGGATGGCGGTTTCATGGCAGGGATGGATCTCGAATATCTCGGTGAATCCTGCAAGATCGAATATTTGCCTGTTCCTGTCGTTCAGACTGCAGACCGCGAACCTTATGTTGCCCTTCTTCGCCTTTTTCGCGAAGACAAGAAGGACTCTCAGCCCGTTGCTTGCGATTATTTCGACTTCCTGGAAGTCGAGCAGAATTTTTTTGTGTCCGCCGGCGAGTGCATCCTCGAGTTTAGTCTCGAATATCTCCGTAAAATGCATTGAGATATTTCCCTTGAAACTGAGGTGTACGGTTTCAATTTCGCTATGGATTTTTATTTCAGTGTCGAACATATATTATTTTCCTTCTTTTTTCCAGTATGGTGAAATGTCGCGCAGTCTCTCTATTATTGGTGGAAGTCTGTCCAATATGAAATCAACTTCTGCGTCATTGTTGAACCTCGAAAGGCTGAATCTTATGGATCCGTGGGCCGCAGTGTACGGAACACCCATCGCCCTAAGCACATGTGAAGGTTCCAGGCTTCCCGTAGTGCAGGCGCTCCCGCTCGAGGCGCATACTCCGAGCTGATTCATGAGCAGAAGAATGGCCTCGCCCTCTATGAACTCGAAACTTATGTTTGTCGTATTGGGAAGTCTGTTCTCAGTGTCCCCATTGATCCTGCATTTTGAAATTTTCTGCACAAGGTTTTTTTCGAGCCTGTCACGGAGTTTTTTCACAGCGGAATTTTCGATTCCCATATTTTTCCCTGCAAGTTCGCAGGCCTTGCCCAGTGCCACTATTCCCATAACATTCTCGGTTCCTCCGCGTCTGCCTTTCTCCTGATGCCCGCCCAGCATGAATGGCCTGAATCTCACACCGCGCTTTACAAAAAGCGCTCCAACGCCTTTCGGGGCGTGAAGCTTGTGCCCGGAAAGACTCAGCATATCTATCGAGGACTTGGACATGTCTATCGGAATTTTCCCGACCGACTGGACGGCGTCCGTATGGAAAAGTGCGCCCTTCTGATGTGCGATCTTCGCAATTTCCTCGACGGGATAGATGTTTCCAGTCTCGTTGTTGGCCCACATCACCGAAACCAGGGCCGTCTCGTCGTCAACAAGCTCGTGGAGCCGTTCGAGATCTATTCTTCCCTTCGTGTCAACAGGAACCTCCGAAACCTTGTGTCCTCTCCTGAGAAGTTCCTTCCCGACATTTAGAACCGCCGGATGTTCGACTTTGCTGATGACGATTTTCTTCCTCTTGGGGCAAGTGAAAAGCGAACTATGGATGGCCGCATTGTCACTTTCAGTGCCACAGCTCGTAAAAATTATTTCGGTGGGATTTGCCCCCAGAAGATCCGCGACGGAAAACCTGGCATTTTCGATGTGCGCGGCGACCTGTCCCCCAAAAGTGTGTATGCTCGACGGGTTTCCGTAAAGCCCAGTAATGAAAGGCTTCATCGCCTCAAAAACTTCCGGGTCAACCTTGGTCGTTGCATTATTGTCGAAGTATATCACTTTGTCTGACATTTTTTGATTCCTTAATAATTTAATAATACGGGAAATTTTATTTTATACAGGATAACGGGATAAACTGGATAAAATTATCGCATTGAATTTTAAATCATCCTGTAAATCCTGTAAATAAAGTATTAATTCCCGACGAAGTCGGCTAAGTCCTCAGTTATGTTTCATCTCC
>CAIQLG010000549.1 GCA_903872565.1 uncultured Lentisphaerota bacterium
GTCCCTTGCTTTTTTAAGTGCAGGCAGCAACATCGCCATGAGGATGGAGATGATTGCAATCACCACGAGCAATTCGATCAAGGTGAACTTGATCGAATGTGCTCTCGTCTTCGTTTGAATCGCAATGCGATTATTCATTTTCTCAACCTTCTCCTTTTCTTTTTCAGATAGTTTTGTTTTCCTCTGAATGGTTGCTTCCTGTTCTAAAGAGCCTGCTGAAACAATCGCGGCTTCTGCCTTTTTCAACATTTTATTTATACATTCTGTTTAAGAATATCACAATCATGCCTTTTAAGGCGTTTTTACTTGAGAGACGCAATATGGATCGCACCCATGCGGTCGGCACCACCTACTGCGGCGAACTTCCCATCATTGCTGACCACGATGCTTGACAAAATATTGCTTGCGGACGGGCCGTCGAAATAGCCATGCATGTTGTATATGAGAAAGCCAAGCTGCCTCAATCCGGCCTTGTCGTCATAGTAGAACACTGTGCCAAGGTCCTCCTCGTCGCCTGCGGTGCCCCAGAGGCGGGTCTTGTCCGCATTCGCAAACAGGCAGCGGACCGGGCCATGGGACGATGCGCTGCCAAGAGCGAAGACATCAGCTCCGTCGATGATCGCGAGCAGGGCATCCTTGGTGCCCACTATCTTCCTGCCGCCGTTCCAGTCGGCGACAGCCGCCGCTTTCGCCAGATACTGGCGTCCGACGGCATGCGGAAGTATTATGTTCTCATCAAAAACGAACTGCCTGGGGTAGATGTTTGCGAGAAGCCATTTCCCGTATTTCCCATCGGCTTTTTCAAACGGGATGAACGTTTTAATCTTCCCGTCCCTGATCTTGAAGCAGTATTTGGTGTTCTCGCCGCAGAGGCCGTGGAGCAGGTTCTCATCATCCCATACAAGGCCGATGACCTTGGAGTCCTCGATGTTTGTATGAGGAACGTTTCTCCAGATACGCACGGGAGTGATATTTTCAATTGGAAAGGCGTAATATGGATTGAATGCCGTGGTCTCCTCGGCCGCCTTGCCGCGTTTGATCTTGAGTGCTTTCTCCTCGGGAGTCATGTCCCTGGGGCGGAAAAGTGGATCAGTGGACACTGGGCCTGGCTCGTACATGTGAGGACGGAACTTCTCAAGGTCGATGCAAAGGAGGCTCAGGCCGCCTTCGTGGCCGCCAACCACGTAAAGAATATCCCGCGTCTTGTCAATGCAGACACACGATGCGCGATTTTGCTGGTAGTCGGCTGTGCCCGTCGCGCCGAGACATTCGGGCTGTTTGTTGTTCAAGAAATCCCAGCGCATCAGGTAGCCGGGCCCCGCGTAGACGCGAAAATCGTCCACTGGCTTCTGCACGGGGTTAGGCCCGATGACGTACCATAGCACGCCGTGCTTGTCCATCGCGGACTCGTTAATGGTCATGGTCGTTGGCATGCAGTCCACAAACTCGTCGAAAGGCGCCTTCCGTCCGATGGACGTAACCTTGAGGGTTTGCGTGTCAAACTTGAAAAACTCGTCCGAGCAGTTGGGTACGAAAACAAACGTGTGGTCGTCCACGTTATGAGCCTGGGACATATAGCGGTACCACGTGTTGTTGCAGTAGTTGCCTGGATACTCGGGGACGCGCCAGTTGAGATCCTCGATCTTCTCCGTATCCACATTGATTCTAAACAAATACCCCGACTTTGTGCAGGCGTAGATGTGCTTGTCGGGCCCGGGATGGAGGCGGTAACAGTAGAGCTCGGCCGCCTTGCCAAGATCCTTGACGCTATGGTCGTCAAGGGAGAATCGGTACACGTGGCCTCGCATGAACCCGATCATGTAGATCGCGTTGTGCTTCGCGTCGTAGGTGGCACCGTATATGGACTCACGTGGCGCGGGAATACCCCAGTTCTCTGCCTTGCCTGTCTTCGGGTCGTAACAAACCATCGTCGATCCTGGCCAGCCCTCCCATACGTGGGTGTGGTGGGCGATAAGCATCCATTCGGGATGCGCCGGGGCGCGGTCGGTCGTGTGGGTGGTTGCAAACACCCTGCCATCCGGAAGAAAACATATCGACTCGTGAAACTTTGTGGCCGGGAGCTGGCGAAATTTCGGCAGGGCAACCTCTTCCGCCTTGATGCATATTTTCGCAGTGTCGGCCTGGTAATCATAGGCGATAAGCCGCGCATGGCGGCCGCGGCCTGTCTCATCGCAGGCGGCGTAATAAACGATGCCATCCGGGGAAACATTTAAGTCCCAGCAGTTGGCGTAGTCAAGGCCGCAGAGCCCTACGCGCTGCCTCACGCCTGCCTGGTTGATGAGCCTGAAATAATCGTCCGAGAACATTTTAAACCTGGTTTTCCTGCACGCATCTGTCATACGAGAGACTCCTTTTCATTTTTCCTGATCCAGTGAAGGTTTTCAGGCCTTAACTTTTTCTATATTTTTGTTAAAAATATCCTGATATGCCCCTGCCGCCGCAGTGAAGCTGGTTGACCGGCCATGCGGAGCCGTCTCCATCAGGACTGGCGATAATATACTCAATGATTCCCAATCTGCAATTAGCCGGTCATCTTTGTCTTCCGACCCCGGACAACACTGGCGCAATGCACATGGGCATCTATACGCATTTCATTTCACGATCAACTGCCCGAAGTTCCACAGGTCATGGAAGCCGCCGCCGGTGCCGTCTTTCTTCGGGGGCGCGGAGGCAGAGGCGGATGATTCCGTTCCCCGTATCCGCTGGCGGCACAGGTTGAAATACCAGGGCCTTTCCGCCGCCGGCTTGTGGCCCGCGATGCCGAGCAATGGGTTGATCGTCTCCGCATCGTCGCCCGCCACCGGTACCCGCAGTTCCATGCTCCAGTACCCGTCGCCCACGTCGGTAGCTGCCTGGACGCCAGAATTCCACGAAAAATTAAATCTCCCGTCTTTGCGATCCATTTCCGTGACCGCGCCACTCGGGCTGATGGCGATCTGATAGTACGTATGCCCCTGCGTCTCGATCAGCAAATCGATATTGTCCCCGTTCCAGACGGCGGCATTCTTCGGTTCCCGGGAGGTGATGTTCAGTCCCTTGATATCTGGCTCTTCACAACGGATGCCGAAATAGAAGGCCTCGTCGTCGCACCAGGCGACGCGGAAGGTCGTCTTCACCCCATTGGTTGGCGCCTGGCCAGTCCCGATGTCGAACAAGGAATACTCGGGCAAATCCTTCCAAAACGCCTTGTCCAGTTTGCCATCCAGTTTGACCGGGGGCTTGCCGCAGGATTGCGCCGCGAATTTCAGCTCCTTGTTCCGCCCCTTGGCCAGCTTGGCGCTCCTCTCAAGCATCGGCTTCTGGAAGTAGTCCACCAGCAGGTCGACACGCTTGCCATAGACGCCATCTCCGGCGGCCTTGCGGGCCGCCGCCAGCAGGTCGAGTGCCTTGCCGATCGGCACCGCGTCTTTGAACATCTTCGTCCAGTTGGCCTCGGAATATTCGATGAAGGCCTTCATCTCTTTTGCCGCCGGTCCGTAGAACTTCTCGTAGTACTCGTTCAGCAGTGCCTCGATGTCCTGATCTGCGTCCCAGTAACAACGCATTGTCACGTACATGTTCAGGTGTTCGTATCCAGATGCGCCGCCCAAATCCTCCTCGACGAACTCCCCTTGCGATTTGCCCATCAACGAACGCAGATCTTCGGCAATCGCGTGGGGATAATAGGCAGGCAGATGTGAGCCACTGGCCAGATAATGGTTGTAAATATAAAGATTCTCCGGCCCCAGCTTGTCCAGCCACGCTTTGCGGACATCGAGTGTTTTGGCGTGTGTTTTCGGATTAAAGTAAGCGCGTTCCGAGGACTGGACAATGCCCACCATCACATTGGGGCTGAATTTGGCGATCTTTTCCGGCGGCAACATATAGATATCATACGCGCAGCAGGTCACTTTCCGGTCCGGGTGCGTCTTGTACACCTCACGGGCCACTCGATCGACAAACCCCCAGACATAATCCGACAAAAAGCCATCCACACCCCGTTCCGGCGTGGCCTGACGCTTGCACAGATCGCACTGGCACACGTTGGCGCCCCAAAGGCAGTCGTTCGGCATGATGGAGATGCATTTCAGCTCAGGATAAATATCGAAAACAGTGCGCACATATTTCACCATATAATCGATGAGTTCCGGCGACGAGAGGCAGGCTTGATACCCCCCCTCCTTGGAACTTGGCGACCGATGGTTGGCGTAAAACTCCGGATGCGCCTTCTTGACCTCATCCCGGCTAAGCACATTGCACATGCCATGCGGTGTAATGCCAAAGGTGGTGACGACATCGCAGCGTAGTTTGTACAACACGGCAGCCCGGAAACCGCAACCGCCATAGCAGGTAACATACCGATACTTGAAATCGGGCTTGACGGTCTTGTCCATGGGGGTCAGCGCGATGGAGGCGAGTTTGGGCAGCACCTCGCCCAGGTTGCCGGGCATGTACCAGCGCGCGCCTAGGCCGCGCAGGAACTCGTACACGGCATTCAACGTTCCGCGCTCGTCAAATTCGTGTAGATCGACATGGTCGCGCCGATAATCCAAGTACCTCCAGTCATCCGCAGGGTTCGCCCAATGCTCGCCGGTGCGCTCGTCCCAGTCCTTGAGCGCGCTAGGTTTTTCTGCGGCCGAGCGGGACAAATAGGGAGGCAGCACAAAATCCTTGTCATGGCCCAGGAGCACAAGATAATCCTTGCCCGAGACCATTCGGAACGCGCCATCCTTGAGTCCTTCATCCGCGATCTTGAGCGTGTCCGTGTACGCGCTCCGGCCCACATAGATGTGAGCAGGCACGTCAGTGCCGGGCGTGGTCGTGATCGCCAGCTTGGCACCGCTGATCTTCTCAATGTATTCCTGTAGTTCCGCAGCGGCCAGCTTGACCGCCCTGGCGGGCTTGTCGGAGATCACGATGTCGGCGCAGGGCTTTCCGTCCTTGACAAGATACGCTTCGCCCTGAACGGAACTGGCAGACAAGCAGGCGACGCTTCCCAGCATCAAGAGAAGGATGCCTTTCAGTGGGATGGTGCGGTTGATGTTGTTCATACCATAATTCCTTTCTTATTTAGCCAATTGCAAAACTCCGTTTCTTCAGAGTTCTGAAACTGACAGTTTTTGTTTTTATAAAATCCATTTATAAGCAGTTCTTATTTTTAAAAAATCCCTCCCCTTGAGCTGATTTCAATGTTGGAGTTCACGGCTTCAGCGTGTCTTATTGAGGCTATAAAAGCACACTAAAGTTGTGAACTCCAACGGGGTTCGACTGCAAATCAGAATTTTGAAATCAGCTCATGCCTTGTCATTTGCCCCAGATTCAGGCCTGATCACTTCGCCGGTTTTCCGAGTTTTTCCAGTGCCTTTTTCGCCTTCTCTTTTTCGTCCGCCCTGCATTTTTCTGAGGCGATGATCTTGTTGTAGGCGGCGATGGCATCGTCGGTCTTGCCGACTTTCAGGAGGATGTCGCACAGGGCAATGTAGGCTTCGCCGCTGATGCCATTGTCAGCAATTTTATCGTCAACGCTCTGCCGGTAGGCGTCGATGGCCTCGTCGAGCCTGCCGGCCTCGGCGAACGTCTGCCCGATGGCGACATATTGTTGCTGATTATAGAGGCCCTGCTGCCAAGGGCACGCGATGATACGGACATCACGCATCCGGTTCAGAACGTCAAGCGCCTCGTCGTACCGCTTCTGTTCCCGCAGATAGGCGGCGGCGAGTAGAAAGCTGGACATGAAGGCTGGATCATGTTTCGAGCCCCCGCGTATAGTCGTGATTTTTATATTAAGCGCAAACGCCTTCTCCTTGTTCTTGAGAAGCTGCCCCTCCACGGCGGCCAGCGCGCTCAAAATGACCACTTTTTGAGAATCTTTGGCGACGAACTCCGCCGCCTTCTCCAGGTCTTTCTCGGCGGCCTCGCCGTTGCCCGTTTTGTAGTATGCGTAACCCCGATCGTACAACGCCATGCACCGAACATCTTCGTCCTTATAGCCACTGTCGTTATAGCCACCGACGATCGCGAGTCGGCGCGGCGGCCAGGCGGCAATGTCCTCGGCGCCAAAGCCGCTGACAATTCCCTTGTAGTCACTCGCCGCAAACATCATTTCCATTTGGGCATACAGGGAGTAGGGCTTGTCGGCTATGGCCTTCGCCAGCGCCAGCCCCTCTTCCAATTTGTCCTTCTGGAGTCCCACGGCGGCGGCGATGCGGGCCTGCCACAGGTTTTTTTCGAGGGGGTCTTTGGCTGTGGCCGCCAATTTCTCGAAGGCCTCGCGCGCCTCCGGATATTTTCTCGCGCTAAATTTATTTTCCGCCGCGCCCTCCTGGTATCTCCGGTTGAAATCCATGTTGAAATCTGCGGAAAAGGCAAACGCCGCCCAAAACAAAATGAACGTCGGCACACTTTGCTTCATCAGCGACTGAACAACAAAACCCCGTTTCATACGATCAATATTTTTCATCGTTTCCTCCATGTTTATGAATTGGCCTGATTTTACTTCCAGGAATCCGGATAGCGACCTTTCCATTTTTCCTGGAACGCGTGGTAATAAATATAATTCTCCTTTTTACTGGCGATCGGCTCGATCTCCTTCCAGAGTGCGCGCATCCGGTCAGCCGCTTCCTTGTCCGTCTTACACTGGGCGCTCAACTCCATCGCCTCGATCAGCTTCCGCGTGAAATCCAACCCGACTCGCACATACGCGATCCTCTGGCGGTAGATCTCAGGTGCCTTCGCCACCGCCGCATCCGCCTCGTCCAGCAGGCTGGCGGCCCGCTTGAAAAACGCGGCGTCATAGACCTGCAAATACTTAAGCTTGCCGTCAACCATCCGGTTGCGTGTCTCCTCCATCAGAGTCCAGTACGCCTTCAACTGCCCGGCCGCCGGCCCGAACCCGCGCCGGTAATAGTCGTCCATGATCGCGTACCCGTCCTGGCAGGGATTCCAGGCCAGATGTGCCATCAGATAATACAGCGGCCCCTGTGTCGGCCAGCACTCGTCGATGGTATCGAAAAACATGCCGGTACAGTTGTGTTCGGCCATGAAGCGAAAGGTCTCCGTGGCCCGCCCGAAGGGCACGTCTGGCAGCATTTCGTACATGCCGCTACCGCCGGGCAGATTGGGCCGGTAGAATATTTTTGCGCCCGTCGCCGCCCAGTCGGCAAACTGTTGCGAGGCCTTCTCGTTGTCGAGACTGGCGGCGTCGTTGTCTCCCAGGCCCGCGAACCAATTAGAGACTTGAAATAGGATCACGTTGTCGTCCGGTTTGTTTTTGACCGGCGCCGGCCGGGTCGGACCGTAGCCTAAAATCGCGACATAATAGTCCTTGCCCGGGTAGCGTTGCTTCAATTTGCGCGCCAGGATGTTGGCGAACATCACCTCCCGGTCGCTCAGCGCCACGTATTCCTGGGCAAGGCCGCTCCAGGTCAGGAGCCGCTTTTTCGCCTCGGGCACATCCCAGGCGCGGCATTTTTCGCAGATGCAAGGCCCGTTGTCGCTGCAGTCATTAGCCATCGCGCTGAACATAGTCTGGTTCGGATCCTTTTCCAGTTGCTTCGCCACGTCGTCCAGCCACTGGTCCCAGACGCCGGGGTTCGACTGACAAATCTTTTCGTAGCCGTGGCCCGGATAACCGCTGCGGGTACCGTCGGGCTGAAGGGCGAAATACTCCGGATGCGTCTCGTGGAACCGTTCCCACCAGCCGAAACCGCCGAAACCGCTACCGTCGCCAGCAGGCTGGACCAAGTTGGAGGAGTCAAGCTGTGTGCGTTGAAAACGCCCCCAGTCTTCTGAAACGCCCCTGCCATCGCCGATGCATGAATTATAGATAATCCCTCTGCGCAGACGGATCTGGGGATGATAACGATATTCGAAAGGCGCAAAGGCGATCTTCTCCTTCTTTATAATGTCCTCTCCAATTTCGCCCGGCCAGAGCCAGCGCACGTCCAGATAATCCTGGAGAAACGTGTACACCGCGTTGACCGTGCCGAATTCCTGCTGCCAGTTGATCGGCTTTTTCCAGCGGGTGAGCGCCGTCAGATGCTGGGGATTCCACCGGTCACGGCCGGAGATCACCAGGTTTTTGCCGTCGCAGGCAATTAAGATTTCTTCCGGATTCTTGAAATCAAAATCCGTTTTGGGAAAGAGTTCCTTGAGCTTGGGTTGAAACCCCACCCAGATGGCATGCTCCGGTACCGGATTGGGCAGGCCTTCGATGACCTGCGGCTTCACACCACCAACCTTCTCGATATAGGCGGCCAACTCGTCCGCCGCCTGCCGGGTTCTTGGTGGCGCGTCCTTGAACACGATGATCGGCGCCAGGCTCGCCCCTTTATCAACCAGGATCAGCGGTGCTGCCCGAACCCCGGAGTCATTCTTCTTTGCATCTTCCTGCAACATAGTGCATCCACTGGCCACCATTAGCAGTACAGTTCCGACCACGCACATCGCCATTCCATGCCTCATCGCGCTTCTCCTTGCTTTTATGTTACTTGTAATCTCAGAGTTTCTGATCCGCTGAAAATAATAATGTCTCAAAATTCCACCCCTGGGGGGAATTTTCATTCAGATTTCCCAGCTGCAACCCTTTTTAGCCACAACCCCTTTTCCCACATCTCCGGAGCTATTGAAGCTACGAGTCAGGAAATCTGTATCTATCGTGTCTTCGGTTCGTAGTAGTGCAATTTATTGCACGTTCTCAGGACGCGCCAGCGCATCGTTCCATTCAATCGTTGTTCTGAACCCAGTTGTCCGCCTGCCAGAACGGCGTTCGCGATGTGACCCTGCTCATTGACTGTGGTCCCCGCGAGTTGGCGTGCATGTCGATGTACAGGACATTGCATGTCCTCCCCGGGTGCCAGAAGCGGAGCCGATTCCATTGTCCTAGCATGTCCACTTGGTCAAACCATTCGGCAAAGCCGTCCGCAACGTAGGATTGCCGGCTAGGGAGCTTGAAGCTGGGACCTTTGAGCTGTGGAACTTGGAAAAGATGGAGGTTCATGGAAAGTGTGCAGTCGGGAACGGTGGAGAACCTGCTGTCCACGTCAGCCAGTTGCACCGCCGGACAGGCATAGTCGCAACGTTTCCCGTTCCACTTCACCGAGCTGACGCCCCCGCTTTTGGCTTTCACATACCCCAGAGCCGGCAAGCTCCACTCCCATTCGAACCAGCGGGTCGAAAACGCCCCCGGCTGCCAAATGGGTGATGGCAGCCAGCTGTTATAATCCATTGAGTAAAAGGTACATGCAGATCCTAAATTCTTGAGATTGTTGAGACAACTGATCTGTTTTGCAATGTCCCTTGCTTTTTTGAGTGCAGGCA
>CAIQLG010000550.1 GCA_903872565.1 uncultured Lentisphaerota bacterium
GTGCATGAAGTGACATCGGAATGTTTTTTTCTGGAAAATGGATGAAGAAAAGTAGGCGGTGTGATGAAAAGTTTTTTTTGTAATCACAAAAAAAGGCTTTTCGAGCACCGTCTAGCTACACTGCTAAAATAATGCGTCAGGTTTTTATGTCGCGCCGGAGTCTTGGCTTTCAGTAGGCCCGGTCTCGCCGAAACCGGGCATGTCTGGTTTCATCCTACTCCGTTCTGCGAACTACGAAGGACAGGTCGAAGCCAGACCTACTTCCGCGAAATACGCAATATAGGGGAATGGGATTCCGAGGACGAGGAGGACAGAGAGGCCGGTGACGGCAAGGAAATCCTCAAATTTCAGTTTTTTGAAGAGATATTTTTCGTCGGATGTTCTTTTTCGTCTTCGATCCGGTCGATCTCGGATTCAATATCGAGTGGGCTGACCATTTTTTCTCCGGATTCCCGGAAGAGGCGGCGGAAGCATAGGAGGTTGAAGAGGATTATCCCTCCCCATCCGAGGATCATGAACAACCATCCACCTATGTTCAGTTCGCCCATCTCTATTCCTCAAAACCCTTGTTTTTCGGCCTCTATGTAAAAATAAATTCGAAATTCGAAGCACCAAATCCTAAACAATATCAAAAACAACAAACTCAAATCTTCAAAACAGTATCCTGAAAACTCTTCCTTCATTTCATCAATATTGTTTTCCCTTCTTTTTGAATTTGAAATTTGTTTATTATTTAGATATTTTGATTTAGGATTTGTCTTGCGGGCAAAGCCCGCTCAAATTTTAATTCCTTCAAGTCGTTCGTCAATCCGGCGTCTTTTCCAAGCGGCCGCTATGAAGACACAGATCCCGATCACAAGCGCCAGCATGGCGATGCGGGTGCCATGAATGACTGTCAGGTTCGACACTTCCCATAATCCAAATTTCACTTGTGCCTCCTTGACTCCATTCAGGAAGATTCGTCCCGGCGCATTCTGCACTAGCCAAAAACCCAGGATAAAGATTAGGCTGGCCGGTGTCACATATTTGAAAACAAATTCGAAAAACCTTGGCACCTCTATCTCCGCCCCCTCTCTAAGTTCCTTCATCCCCTTGTCTATTCCAAAGAACCAGCCGAAAATTATTGTCTCGACCAGTCCGAAGCTGATTAGACAGAAATCAGTCATCCAGTCCATCTCGTCAACAGCGCCTCCATCAAGCCCGAAGACGGCGAGAAGGCCGAAAAAAAAGGTGATGAATGCCACTATCCCAATGGATGAACGTCTGCCCATTCCGGCATCGTCCTCGAGAAAACTAACAGCCGGCTGAAGGATGCTAACGGAGGATGTGATTCCCGCAAGAAACAGAAGAAAGAACCAGACGAAGAGGAAGAATCCGCCAAAACTTATCTTCCCAAAGATGACAGGCATTGTCTGAAAGCCAAGTCCGAACGTTCCCAGTTTTGCGATTTCCGCAATGTTGGATGCTCCGTAAATTACTATGGCCAGGGGAATTACCAACGTGCCGCCGATAATCACTTCCGCCAGCTCGTTAGTGGCACACGCCGTCAGGGAAGAAAGGGCAATGTCCTGTTTTTTCTTGACATAGGATGCATAGGTCATGATGACACCAATCCCCACGGAAAGAGTAAAGAATATCTGTCCTGCGGCCTCGAACCAGACCTTCGAATTGAGCAGTGTGGAAAAGTCCGGATTCCACATGTAGCCAAGCCCACTCCCGATGCCGGGAAGCGTCAGAGTCCGCACAAGGAGCATGAAGCCCAGGACGAAAATCGCCGGCAGAGCTATCTTGTTTACCAGTTCAATTCCATGCCGAATACCAAGTATGATGACGATAAAGTTTGCGACAAAAGTTACGAGGAAAAAGAAAAATGCGGATGGTATTCCGCCCAAGATCATGATTTTCAGTCCTATGTAGTCGCCAAAAAAGGCTCCGATTTTTCCTTCGGCTGTAATCCGACCAAGCTCGCCTGTAAGCGCATACCAGGAAAAGCCTAGAAGCCACGACTCGATATAGCAGTAATAGAAAAATATCAGCAGAGGCCCAAATACACCAAGACAGCCGAGATACTTTGCCCAGGGTTTTCTGGTTATGGCATTCAGAATTCCTGGAGCGCTTCCATGTCCGTATTTGCCACCATGCCTACCAAGCGCCCACTCGATCCAGGCGACCGGGATTCCAACAAGAATAAGCGCGATAAAGTAAGGAATGAGAAATGCCCCGCCTCCGTTGGTGGCGGCCTTTACTGGAAAACGTAGAAAATTGCCCAGTCCGATGGCACTTCCCGCCACGGCAAGTATGACCCCTATTTTTGACCCCCAGTTTTCCCTAACCTTAGGCATATGACAATTCTTTCAAAGACGCATTACAAATTAAGTGGGAAAACTAGTGCAAATGAATTGATAAATCAAGATAAAACATGAAATTTACACAAAATTTGGCAATCGGTGATTTTTCGGAAAACTAACTGTAGCCGCCCCTATGTTAGGGCATCTTACACGGCCAACATGGCCGTGGCTACACAGACGCAATAACAAAGATTGACACATTACTGATTTCACAAGTCTTTGTGATTTTTATCCATTTTTTGCTAATATGAGGGATGAATTTCCCGATGGATGCGGTAAAGTCATTGTCACACAAGGAGAATTGAAATGGCTGGAAAATATCCTGAAAATTTTGAACAACTCATAGATATGCTCAAGACTCTGCCCGGTGTAGGAAAGAGAAGCGCCGAAAGAATGGCGTTTTCAATCTACAAGTGGGATGCTGAAAAGACAAGAAAACTCGGAAAAATCATTGCCGAACTACCGGAGAGAGTGACAAAATGTCCGGAATGTGCGAATCTCGCAATGGATGGCAATAAATGTTCGATCTGCCTCGACTCGAAGCGCGACACGTCGCTCGTCTGCGTGATCGAAGAGGCATCACAGATACAGAACATAGAAAACAGCGGCTTCTTCAGGGGAAGATACCATATCCTCGGAGGAAAAATCACGCCTCTCAAGGGACAAGAAGCGCATTCGCTCAACACCGAAATACTCCTTAAAAAGGCGAAGGAGGGCGAAGTTAAGGAAGTAGTCCTTGCTTTAAGCTATGACATGGAAGGCCAGGCTACCGCAATTTATATTGCTGGAATACTCAGGGAGACAGGGGTCAAAGTTACAAGACTCGCACAGGGAATGCCGGCCGGATCTGACATCTCGTATGTGGATTCCGCAACTCTCGCCGCAGCAATGAGCGGCAGAACCGGAATTGGCAATATTGATTAAAGAAACAGCTAAAGTGAACAAACACAATTCAAGGCATATCGCATTGCTTACCGCCAGATATGTGGCCATAGCGTCCGCAATGTTCGCAGTTTTGACCTCTGTCTTCCTGTGGACAAATTACTTGCACATGAAAAACAGCAATCCCGGGACAATGAAAATCCTCCTGGAAATGCGCGAAAAAGCCATCACCAATCCCATTCAAAATGACAACGCCGACAAATTCAGGGAAATAGATCTGCTCGCCAGAAAAAACTATCTCTCTGACATAATCTCGGCGGAAAAAGGCGCTTATCTGCTTCTCTTTTCTATCGCACTATTCATGGCCTCAATCACTGCAATCGTTTTCCTCCGAGATGATAGACCTGTTCCGACAGATACCGACGATGGAAGACGGGAATTTTCAGAACAAAAAAAATCCAGGCGCATCTTGTTGGCGGCACTGATAGCACTTGTTGCGTTCTCTTTCATCATCGCAAAAAAGGCTGGGGAAAATGGAGCGGAGGAGAAAGGCTCACTAGCAAAGGAAAATCCAGAAGCAAAAAGCGAAACTAAAATCTCAAACTCGGAAAAATTTCCCGAACTCCAGGAACAGAAAAGGAACTGGCCCGCATTCAGAGGCTCGCTATCCTCTGCGATCTCAGAAAATCCCACTCCCTCTCCAAAACACTGGAACGGAAACACCGGGGAAAACATCCTCTGGAAAAAGAATGTCCCAAAAGCCGGAAACAGCTCCCCTGTGATCTGGGCTGACAGGCTTTTCCTGACAGGTGCGGATACCACGGAAAGAAAAATCTTCTGCTTCTCAACAGAAACCGGGGAAATCATCTGGACCGGCGATGTCAAAGCAGGAGAAGACCGTTCGAAAGATCTCAACCTTTTCGTCGACACCGGATATGCGCCATCGACTGTCGCGACAGACGGGCGATATGTCTGTGCGACATTCGCAAACGGCGACATGGCTTGTTTTGATTTTCAGGGAAGCCTTCTCTGGGCGAAAAACATAGGCTTTCCAGATAATCCATACGGCTACGCCTCATCTCCCATCATCTTCGAGAACAAGGTCATAATCCAGTATGACAACAACAACCTGCACTTCGTGGCGGCCTACAACCTCGCCGACGGAAGGGAGGTATGGAAAACCGAAAGGGATGTCAATCCCTGCTGGTCGTCACCGACGCTGGCCGTGACTGGCAAAACTACACTGCTCGTCCTATGCGGAAATCCTTTCACAGCCTGCTATGATCCATTGGACGGCAAAGAATTATGGCGCAATAAATGCCTTTTCAATGATCTCGCAATATCACCGGCATATTGCGGTGACACAATAATTCTTCCCTCGGAATACAATGAGATGGCCGCATTTTCGTCGGATGGAAAAAATGTTCTTTGGAAAACATCAGACATCATGCAAGATGTCCCCACACCGCTCGCGGCAGGAAACTTTGTAATCTTCGTCGCATCTTCCGGCGCGGTCTCGTGCCATTCGATTTCAACTGGGGAGAAGCTGTGGGAACAATCTTTTCCGGAAGGATTTTATTCGTCTCCGGTCACAGCGGGCGGAGTCGTCTATCTTATGGACAGAAAAGGAACGACGCAAATCTTCGAGTTGAAAGGTGAATATTCGCCTCTGCCTTCCGCGGAACTCGGGGAGAAATGCGATACCACACCTGCATTCGCCCGTGATCGGATCTACATCAGAGGAGCGGATAATCTGTATTGCATCGGGAAAAAAGAGAAGTAGGCCCGGTCTCGCCGGGACCGGGCATGTCTGGTTTCATCCTGCTTCGTTCTTCCTGCTTCGTTCTTCCTACTTCGTTCTGCGAACTACGAAGGACAGGTCGAACTACGAAGGACAGGTCGAAACCAGCCCTATTTTTAGGGGCTTGAATCTACGTCATACGAGTGGTATGGTAATGTCAAATATAAAGGGGCTTTTAAATGCAACCTATCCATGAAATACGACAAGTTGAAAATACTTCGCTCACGTTGATTTTACCTAAGGAGTTCATAAATAAGATGGTAGAGGTTACTGTTGTCCCTGTCAAGCAACAGGCCAAAGGAAAATCCCATACTAGACTAAAGAGTTTCATTACCAATCCCATAAAGCTCAAATCAATTAAACCTTGGACAAGGGATGAGTTGTATGCCCGATAAGCCTTTTATCGATACCAATATATTTGTCTATGCCGCAATTGAAGACAGCGTTAAGTCCAAAAAACACCAAAAGTCAATACAACTTATCGCAAATACTTTGGATTGAATTGACATAAGTTGCAGCCACGGACGTGCCGTCCGTGGTCGCCTCTGACACAGAGGCGGCTACAACATCGGCTGATTTAATTCACATATAAATTTGCAGGTCTAAACAGACATGCCACACAGCATAACAGACACGATCATTGAAACCGTCGGGGGACGGAAGGAGAACCTTGTCGAAATACTGCAGGCTCTGCAGGACAAGGCCGGATATCTTCCGGAAGAGGCGCTCAGAAGAATAGCCGACACCACCGAGATTTCAGCGGCCGACATAGAGGAAGTCTCGAGCTTCTACACGCAGTTCAGAAGGAAACCTTCGGGCAAACACCGCATCCGGGTATGCATCGGAACCGCCTGCCACGTCAAAGGAGCGCAAAATATCTTCGATGCATTCAGAAAATATCTTGAAATATCGGCGAGCGAAGACACCGACAGAGAACGCATGTTCACGATCGAGAAGGTTGCCTGTCTCGGCTGCTGCATGCTTGCACCGGCAGTACAGATTGACAATGTCATTTATGGATTCGTAGATTCCGGAAAAATCCCGTCAGTTCTGAATGACTTCCTCATGTCAGAACGGATTCCAGATGAAGACCTTGCGCCTGGCTCTGCGAAAATCGCATTTTCCGGTGAAATTGGAATATGCCTATGTTCAAGCTGTTCCGCAGCAGGAACGCATAAAATCCATGAGGAGATTTCACGGACAATAAAAACGCTCGGACTTCCCTGCAAATTGAAGCTGACAGGCTGTTCGGGGGATTCATATCTTGCGCCAGCCCTCGGAATAAGCGATGCACAAGGTCAAAGTTTCAGATATGCGAAAGTCGCAGCCGATAACATTGCTGAAATCCTCACATCTCATTTCAGCATCACGTCGGGCACGGCTAAACTCGCAAACAAAATAACGACGAAATTAAAACTCCTTCTGGCAGACGACATCGGAGAGACCCCGACAAGATATCCGGCAGACATTAGAATGCCAATTTGTGGAGATCACGAATATGTCAAGCCCCAGATCCATGTCGTCACGGAACTTCCAGGGAAGATGAATCCCCTTGATATCGAAGAGTATATGGCGAATGGCGGCTTCGTGGCGCTCAAGAAGGCGGTCAATGAAATGACGGCGGAGAAAGTCACAGATGAAATTGAAGAAAGCGGTCTCAGGGGGCGTGGAGGAGCAGGCTATCCGACCGGAAAAAAATGGCGGAATGTCGCAGGAGCGCCCGGAACTGAAAAATATCTGATATGCAATGCTGACGAGGGAGACCCCGGCGCATTCATGGACAGAATGATTCTAGAATCATTTCCTTTCAGAGTCATCGAGGGGATGCTCATTGCTTCATTCGCGGTCGGCGCGCAATGCGGAATTATTTATGTCAGGAATGAATATCCTCTCGCCGTTTCAAGAATGCGGAAGGCTCTTGAAACCTGCGAATCTCGCGGAATAATTGGCAAATCCATTATGGGATCCGGGCATTCTTTTTCGTTGAAAATCATCCGTGGCGCAGGTGCGTTCGTGTGCGGAGAAGAAACGGCGCTCATAAAGGCGATCGAAGGCAAACGCGGAGCTCCCTCATACAGACCTCCCTACCCTTCCGAATGCGGATTTCGCGAAAAACCAACGCTGATCAACAATGTAGAAACTTTCGCATCAGTCCCTTGGATAATCAGAAACGGTGCCGATAAGTTCAGCTCCCTGGGAACGGAAAAAAGTCGCGGCACAAAAACCTTCGCGGTAGCAGGAAAAATCGCCAGGGGCGGTTTGATCGAAGTTCCGATGGGAATAACTCTCCGCGAAATTACTGATAAAATAGGTGGAGGAACCGGAGACGAGAGAAAAATCAAGGCTGTGCAAGTTGGCGGCCCCTCCGGCGGATGCATTCCGGAAAAAATGCTCGACATTCCGGTTGACTACGAGGCGCTCACATCCGCAGGTGTGATCATGGGCTCCGGCGGAATCATAGTGCTCGATGAATCCGACTGCATGGTTGACATTGCGAGATACTTCCTGTCGTTCACACGGCTGGAATCGTGTGGGAAATGCACTTTCTGCCGAGTCGGAACCGCACAGATGCTGTCCATCGTTGAAAATTTCTGCGCAGGAAAAGCAGTAAAGGGAGACATCGAAAAACTCGAAGATCTTGCAGAAAAGGTCAAGAGGGGAAGTCTTTGCGGACTTGGCAGGACAGCGCCAAATCCAATACTCTCCACAATAAGATATTTCCGTGACGAATACGAGGCGCACATTCAAGGAATTTGCCCAGCGTTGAAATGCAAGGACTTGATAATGTACGAGATAGGCGATGAATGCATCGGATGCACACTCTGTGCAAGAAATTGCTGTGATGAGGCTATAATCTCGGAGCCATATAAGAAGCACGAGATTGACATGAAAAAATGCACCAGGTGCGGCACCTGCGTCAAGGTGTGCAGAAGAAATGCGATTAAAGTCGTCTCGAAACCGAGGAACGACAAAGAAATCCGACCGATCGGTCAGATCTGACCGATCCGTCCGATTACTATTTTCAAAATTTCAAATCGCTAAAAAAGAAAACCATCTGTGAAATTGCGGAATCCGCAATATTGTATATGATTCAACAAACTAATTAAAAGGAAGGTCTGAAAATGAAAATCCGTTTGACAAGGCTAATCGCAATTTCGTTCTTTATCCTCGCTACGTCTGTCAACGCGGCAGTTAAAATGCCAAAGATTTTCGGCGATAACATGGTGCTCCAGAGGGAAATTCCCGCTCCGGTCTGGGGATGGGCGGACAAGGGAGAAAAAGTCACTGTTTCATTTGCCGGACAGGAAAAGACCGCGACCACCGGAGATGATGGCAAATGGATGGTGACACTTGATTCTCTCAAGGCCAACAAAGAAGCATCGGAGTTAAAAATTACAGGCTCGAACACGATCACAATTAAGAATGTGCTGGTGGGCGAAGTCTGGATTTGTTCCGGCCAGTCCAACATGGCAATGAGCGTTGGAGGCGTTCTCGGCGCCAAGGAAGAAATTGCCGGCGCCACCAATCCGATAATACGTCACATACAAGTTCAAAATGTCGAAAGCCCGGTCAAACTCAACGATATCGCCGGTGGGACATGGAGCGTATGTTCGCCACAGACAGTTGGTGGATTTACTGCGGCAGGCTATTTCTTTGCAAAAAACCTAGTGAAGGAGCTTGATCTTCCGGTCGGTCTGATCGGCAGCAACTGGGGTGGAACATGCATTGAAACCTGGACCTGCCCCGATGGGTTCAGGCTTGTCCCGGAGCTCAAAGACCTTTTAAAGCAAGTTGAACAATGGGATTCCACAACTGATGCCGGACGCATGAAGTACACCGAATACATCACCAAGCTTAAGGAATGGACACCTAAGGCAGAGGAGGCGATTTCAGCAAAACAAGGTGTTCCGCCAATTCCAGAGTCTCCCATGCCTGTCCCCAACATTCAAATGCCCACAAAGCTTTTCAATGCAATGATATATCCGCTGATCCCTTATGCGATCCGTGGCGCAATCTGGTATCAGGGAGAAGCTAACGGAGGGGAAGGAATCACTTATCTCCAAAAAATGAAAGCCCTCATAGGTGGCTGGCGGCAGATGTGGAAACAGGGAGACTTCCCGTTCTACCACGTCCAGTTGGCGAATTTCTCGGCCTCCAATCCGAACAACGCGGCAGGCGGCGATGGATGGGCAAAACTACGCGAGGCTCAGTTGCAGTCAATCTCCGAAATTCCAAATACCGGTATGGCGGTCATAATAGATATTGGTGATGCTGGCAACATCCATCCGACAAACAAGCAGGATGTTGGAGAACGCCTTGCAAGATGGGCTTTGGCAAAAGACTACAAAAAAGACTGCATTGTAAGCGGTCCGCTATATAAAGGATTCAAGGTGGAAGGCAACAAGATCCGCATATCGTTCGACAATGTAGGTGCCGGCATGATGGTTGGCGAAAAGATAGGCCTTGAACCGACAAAAGAAGTGAAGGATGGAAAACTCAAATGGGTTGCAATTGCGGGCGAAGACAAAAAATGGTACTGGGCAGATGCAATTATAGATGGAGACACTATTGTCGTTTCAAGCGAAAAGGTTCCGGCACCGGTCGCGGTACGTTATGCATTTGCGATGAATCCTGCGGGCACCAATCTTTACAACAGGGAAGGCCTGCCGGCCTCTCCGTTCCGTACCGATTCATGGTGAATGTAAATATTCATCATCCGCAACAGATTCAATGAATATTTACATTATTCTACATCTTTTGTCCGATCATAAGGCTAAGGAGCTGTTAAGAAAAACACTCGGTTTTTTATCATCTTTGATTGAATTACTTCTTTCTTTTGATATATATTGTCCCGCGTACTTTGTACGTATTAAAGGCTTGCAATTTGCGCATTTCTGCCGCAGTTCGGGCTATGAACGAGTCGTGTCAACAAAAATAAGGAGTAATTATGACCATCAATGAAAGGAAACAGGGCGATATCACTATTCTAGAGGTGCATGGCAGACTGGATGCGACTAGTACACCGGACGTGGACAAGAGTCTGGCAAAGCTCTTTGACGGCGGTGTCTTGCAGCTTGTATTTGACTTATCAGGTCTGGAATATGTAAGCAGCTCCGGTCTGCGGGTCATATTGTCCGCCGCCAAGCGCATAAAACAAACTCATGGGAAACTCGCGCTGGCCAGCCCCTCACAGCAGGTACAACAGGTTTTTGACGTGGCTGGGTTATCCACGATCCTGCCGATTTTTGCAAGCATGTCGGCAGCGATCGGAAGTTTCATGGCGGCAGATGCACGGTCGGAAGCTGTGAAGCCGGCGCAAATCAAGCTTACTGTAGCCGAAGAGATTTACCTGCTCGCGCTGGACGACAGCCTGGGTGTTGTCAAGGCCTTCCCAGTTTTCGCGCTGGATTATGCGTTGGCCTCAGCCCTGCTTATGGAACTGGCGCTTTGCGACAGGATCGATACGGATCTGACGACACTGAAGGTGATCTCATCCGCACCTACGGGAGATCCGCTTCTGGATGACACATTGCTTGAACTGCAACAGAAACCCGAACCGCAATCCACATTGTTCTGGATAGAACAGCTCATTGCCCATAAAAGGCAAATAGGGGAACGCGTGTTGGCACAGTTGCTTCGGAAAGGAATTCTCAAACAGGAAAACAGGCGTATTTTATGGGTGTTTGAAACACACCGGTATCCGCTCATGGATGATCGGGAGGTCAAGGAAGTGCGGACGCGTCTGCGGGAACTGATCCTTGGCGATGACATTCCAGATTCGCGCGATGTCGTGCTGATCAGCCTTGGTAAAGCCTGCCATTTGCTTGATGATCTCTTCACTCCGAAAGAAAGAGAAACGGTGCATGCCCGTATTGACGCCCTGGCCCGATTAGACCTGATCGGTCATGAGATGGCCAATTCCATCCGTGAGATCGAGCGTTCAATTAGCCTTGCGTCAATGCCGCCCATTTAATTACGGTCCGCTTTTTATAGGTCGTGATTTGAACGCTGGCAAATAGCGGTAGTAGACGAAGGTGATCAGAGTACCTGAAATCGAAGAAAGCAGTAGCGCGTCTTTCTCATCAAACTTGACGTTGAACATCTCATCAGCCTTCCATTTTGCCGGATAAAACGCGAGCATTTCCTTCTCATCCATTGTACGGCGCTTCACAAGATCGGAGACGACTTTTTTATTGCATTTTCTCCACACATCTTTGTTACTTGCTCCTAACGCGAGAATCATCAGGGCAAAAGTGTCTTCGACATCTCTCAACGCCAGGTCATCCCAGTTGCAGTTGAGATCATCAATGAATTTGTCGATTCTTCCGTCGTCCGGCATCTGGTCGAAGAACTTATCTTCGAGGAGAGTTCGGGCGATTTCAGAACCTTCCAGGCTTTTCAGTTTTTCTGCAAATTTAGCAGATTTCTCCTTGTCGCAGAGTGCATTCTTGGAGATCGAAATCAGAGCCAATACATTCCACACGTCAAGGCTTACCGGTACTGATTCGAGAAACTTTTCAGCCGCGAATTTCGCAGGGTTTTCAAGTCCCTGCATTTTAGTTACTGCCCAGGCTTCCGAGAACACTAGATAGAGCCTGCTCGAAAAGGTCGAGCTAGGCTAAAAAAAATAAAAAAAAATTTGAAATATTACTTGAAATATCATCGCAACATGTTATAATGCAATATCTTACAAAACATTAACAACATGGAGCGATGATAATGAAATATAA
>CAIQLG010000551.1 GCA_903872565.1 uncultured Lentisphaerota bacterium
GACTCTTGTTCCAGCGTCTTATCGAGAACTCTGTGCGAACCCCACCGGCAACGTACCGTTCCATCTCAAAAGGCCTGCGTAACAAGCATGAAAAACACAAGCCGTAGGGGGTACTTTAGTCAAGGAGATACCCCAGTAATTTTATTAAGTTCAAGTCCCGATTAAATATGCACTTGTGACGAATTTTAGCAAATATTTTTGTATGCCACATTTGGTTTGGTAAATTCGATTATTTTGGTCTCAGGCTGGCCATTTGATGCAGTCGTAAGCCAGAACGAATTCTTCAGATTTTGGGAGTAACTTATCATGAAAATTCTCCTTTTCCCAAGACAACCGTTTCATTGCCTGTTTCCGTCCTGTTTATGTTTCTTGTGATGAACATGAAGATTGCGAGGACAGTGAAGAGGCCGATGTTTCCGGTGAGAAGCGCATAGTCCTCCATCTGCAGAATAATATAGAAATACGTGTAGAGAATCGAGATTATGCCGCTGAGCGCCAGACTAAACTTAAGTCGCTTCAATATTCCTCGTGTGTAGAAACCGATCAAGATTACCACTGCTGCGGCTGACACGAAATATGCCCTTGCAAAACTCATATGTTCCGAAACTGCAAGCAGAAGAGAATAAAACATCACAACAGCAAGTCCGGTCATGAGATATTGGATAATGTGAATCCGCATCTTCGTGAGAAATTCGGTGAAAAAGAAAGATGAAAATGTGAAGACGATGAAAAGAAGTGCGTATTTCGCAGTTCTGGAAGTCTGCTGGTAGATGTTCACCGGAACCACAAGCTTCACACCGAACGAGGAGTCGGCGACATTGTGTGCCTTGCCGCTCCATTTCTGTGGATACGCCCTGTTCATCTCCAGTATCTTCCACCCGGCGTCGAATCCGTTCTCCTTGACTTCTCTTGCCACCGGCAGATATGCGCCTGAAAAAGAAGGACTGTTCCAGCTGGACTGGATCTTTACGTCAGTAGTTTTTCTCAGAGGGAGGAAGCTGATTTCCCTGCTTCCGTTGAGATTTATTTTCAGTTTGGCAAGAAGTTGTCCTGGAGTATTTCCTTCATCTGAAGTTTTTTTCAGAAACTCGGGTGGCATTTTCGCGCTAATTCCGCAGGAACTCAGATCGTCGGATGGCAGACCTGCGCTGAATTCCACGGTCTTTCCGTTGATCGTTGCCATTACAGGACTTGTAATCCCTTTGAGATCGCTCAAGCCAATGCAGATCATCGCCTTTGAAGAATCAAGATCATTGTCATCCTTTCCGACATCTGCGAAATTCGCGTTGAAATCAAGAGTCGAGGCATATACGACAGTGTCAAAAATTCCCCTATACCTGATTTCCGGATTCAGTTTTCCGGAAAGGGAGAGTTCGTCGGGTAGGAAATGAAAATATTTAACTGCGCCGCCGGGATCTTTCTGTTTCGAGGGAATTGAGATGAACGGGCCGGCAATCATCTGGGTGCCGCCCCACTTACCGCTGATTTCCTTCACAACATCGTCCTTTCTCTCCTCTCTCTCCTTGATGATCGACATTATCATCGATGACGGGATCATCAGAAACAGGATAACGATGCCGGAGAGGACTATTTTCACCGTGACTTGGAAGCCCGTCCCGA
The DNA here is from genome assembly GCA_903872565.1 of uncultured Lentisphaerota bacterium. Taxonomy (GTDB): domain Bacteria; phylum Verrucomicrobiota; class Lentisphaeria; order Victivallales; family GWF2-50-93; genus CAIQLG01. The sequence continues at coordinate 1,621 of CAIQLG010000551.1, forward strand.
AAACCGAATTAAGTCCCGACAAGATCCCCTTTCCCTTTTCAATCGCGTTGTGTTCTTTCATCGTGCACCTCCTTGTTGTTTGATTCTGGGATAAATAAAACTGTTGCCGGAGGGTTTGTAAACGGAGGGAAAATATTGTTCACTTCTATTTCACAATGAGTTCACATGGAATTCATATAAATCAACCGATTCGATGTAACAGAAGTCATCAGAGTTATGAAAAAGTCGAGGACTTTAGCGGATCTTCAACTTTTCATGGATAGTTTTTCAGAAAAATAGTATAATTATTTTTCTGAAAAACTATAGCTTGACTTTTCGATGAAAATCTGTTTATTAGAGATAGTTTTATGTCGTTTATATCTTTTCATAAATTAGATCCCAGTAATCTTAGGAGGAACACTATTATGGATTATGTCGCGCAGATAAGAAATATTCCGAAAAAATGTGATTTTTTCATAGGTTTCGACAGTGATGGATGCGTATTCGACACGATGGAGATAAAGCAGAAGGAATGCTTTAGCCCCTCGTTCATAAAGCACTTCGGGATGCAGGCGGCCAGCAAATACGCCCGCGAGGTCTGGGAGTTTGTCAACCTTTACAGCAAGAATCGCGGATGCAACAGATTCGTAGCTGTCAGGCAAGCCCTCGATCTCATAAAGGAAAGAAAAGTTTTTCGCGAACGCGGAATGAAGACGCCGGATATGCCTATACTCACGCAGTGGCTTAAGGAGGAGACAAAGCTCGGAAATCCGACGCTCGAGGCGAAAATAAAGAAAGAAAACCACGAGGATCTCAAAGTTCTGCTCGCATACAGCAAGGAAGTAAACGAGAGGATAGCAGACATGGTATATGGGATACCTCCTTTTCCAGGTGTGAGACAAGTGCTTGAAAAAGCCTACGGAAAAGCGGACATGATCGTGGTGTCGCAGACTCCGCTCGAGGCTCTGAAAAGGGAATGGGAGGAGAACAAGATTGATCATTTTCTTTCCTTGATAGCCGGGCAGGAGCATGGAACGAAGACAGAGCATCTCAGATACGCCACTGAAGGCAAGGGATATGCTCTGGAAAAGATTCTCATGGTTGGAGACGCGCCCGGAGATCTCAAGGCCGCGAAAGCCAACAACGCCCTTTTCTATCCTATCATCCCGGGACGAGAAGAGGAATCCTGGAAGAATTTTGCGGAAGAAGGCATTGATCGCTTCTTCAAAGGAACATTCAAGGGTGCCTACCAGGACAGGCTCATGGACGAATTTGACAGATCTCTGCCGGAAAAGCCGTCTTGGAACTGACAGAATATTTTCATAATGCGTCTCTATTTATTGGCCATTGGCGTAAATGGAGAGTCGAGTTCTGCTCGACAACGGTCGAATAGAATTCGACCATTCACCGATAGAAACAAAATTAAAGGTGCATGAAATGTCGAATTTTGGAATTAAAGTCACTATTTTTTTAGTTTTTATCTCATTGTTCATGGTGTTCAACAAGCTCTATCTTTCTGCCGAATCGGAAATCAAGCCTGGTCAGCAGAGAATAAACAACGATCCCAAGGTCGTCGAGATAGTCGGCAAGCTTTCAGAATATGTGAAAAATCTTGATTCTTTCAGTTTCGAACTTTCTACGGTAATGACAATAAGCGCTGACAATATGCCTGAGGACAGGCAGGAGGCGATTTCAGATTTTGCATTCAAAAGGCCGAATAAATTCTCCTTCGCTCTGATGACGGGAAACAAGATGAGTCTTGTCTGCGACGGGAAAAATCTCTACATGTATGTCCCTGAGGTGGCAAAATACTCGGAACAGCCCGCACCAGAAAGTCTTGAAAAACTTGTGATGGCGAATCCTACTGAAATAATTCCTGCAACGAAGATTCTGACATTTTCAAACATAAAAAGGGAAATGATGCTTGGGGTGAGCGGGACTGAATACTATGGAATTGAGAAAGTGGGCGGTGTTGAATGTCATCATCTCGAATTCGTCCAGCAGGGTATGGTGTGGGGAATGTGGGTGGAGACAGGAGATAGGCCGCTTATCCGGAAAATTGTTCCCTCCTCGGCGGGAAATCCTTCGATAAAGGATCCAATTACTGGGAATTTGCTCAGCAACGCCAAAATCAGGCTAGAAACAACCCTTTCGAAATGGAAAACTGGAGGAGTCCCGGAAAATACATTCACATTCAAGGCTCCCGAAGGCGTTGAGAAGGTGGAGCCTGATCAGCCACAGGCAGATACTGAAAATAGCGAATCGAAGACCGATAGTCTTATTGGCAAACCCGCTCCTGATTTCACGCTGGAAAAACTTGGCGGAGGCAAATTCGGCATCTCCGAATACAAAGGGAAAAATGTTCTTGTCCTCGACTTCTGGGCCACTTGGTGTCCTCCGTGCAGGAAAAGCCTCCCGGTACTGGTCAGGACCACAGACAAGTTCAAAGACAAGGGTGTTGTGTTCTGTGCCATAAACCAGGGAGATTCTGCAAAGGAAATCAGCATCTTTTTGGAAAGGGAGAAGATATTCTGCACCGTGGCTTTGGATGACAAGGATCTCACAGCTCCCCTGTACAAGATTGATTCGATTCCTAGGACTGTAATAATTGACAGGGATGGAATAATAAGGGCGGTACACAAGGGTTTTTCGGAGAATCTCGAGGGCGATCTGTCAAAAGAGCTCGAGGAAATCATCTCACCCTAATCGTTTCCTGAACATCCAGGTTGCGAAAGGCAGAGTGGCCGCCGAGATGCAGATCAGCGGATAAATGTTCTTTATCACATCTGAAAAGGGCATGTCCTTAAGGAAAATCCCTTTCACTATCACGAGGAAATGCTTGAGAGGATTTATCACCGTGAAAGCCTGCAGCCACTGGGGCATGTTCTCGACAGGTGTAAGAAATCCGGACAGCATGAAACAGGGCATGATGAAGACAAATATTCCCAGGATCGCCTGCTGCTGGGTCTTCGCCATCGAGGAGATGAAAAGCCCGAAGCCGATGATGGACAGCAGATAGAACGGAATGCTGAAATACAGATACAGGAACGAGCCCCTGAACGGTATCTTGAAGATGAACATCGCGATGACAAGAATGAGAGTTCCCTCGAAGATTCCGACTGCAATGGACGGGACAGTCTTGCCGATCAGTATCTCCCAGGGAGTGAGAGGCGAGACAAGGAGCTGTTCGAATGTGCCGAGTTCGCGCTCCCTGGCGACTGAAAGCCCTGTGATCAGTATCACCTCGATGGCTATGATTGTTCCTATGAGGCATGGCACAGTGAACCACCAGTAGAGCTTGTTCGGGTTGAACCAGGTTCTCACTACGATTTCGGGACGCCGTATGTAGCTTGCGGTAGATTCGAGAAGCTGGATGTTGTAGCCATTGATGATCTGGGTAAGGTATCCCAGGGTGATCTGCGAGGAATTTGTACGGCGGCCGTCTAAAATCACCTGGACGTCTGCGCCTTTCTCGGAAATGACGTCCCGAGAAAGATTCTGCGGGAGACTCACTACAAGCATCGCCTTCTGCGAATCTATAAGCGGCCTTATCTCTCCCTGGCTCTTGAGGTAATAGAATTTTGTGAACAAGGTCGAACCTTGGATTCTCTGGACAAGCTCATATCCCACGTTGCCATTGTCCTCGTTCAGAATGCCGATCGAGACGTTCTTCACGTCGAGAGTCGCCGCGAAACCGAATATGATGACTTCCATGAATGGAGGAAATATGATGAGGAAGCGTGTCTTCTTGTCGCGCCATATTGCGTGGAACTCCTTGACAATTAGAGATATAATCCTTATTATTCTGGCTGGGTGGTTCATGCGGACTCCAGTCTTTTGGGGCTCTTGATTATGGTGATGATGAACAGGAATATGAACATCGCAGTCAGAAAGGCAGTAGCTGGGAAAAGTACTGACCATACGTCTCCGGCGAGAAATATCGTCTGAAGTGACGGGACAAAATAGCGTGCAGGTATCAGCAACGTGAATGCCTTTATCACTGCGGGCATGCCGTCGATGTCAAAGATTAGACCGGAGAGAAGAGTGCTCGGCATGAATGCCGAGATCAGCGCGGCCTGGGCGGCAACAAACTGATTCTTCGATATCGTGGATATGAGCAGACCGCTTATCAGCGATGTCAGGAGGAAAGCCGATGATACGATGCCGAGGGCCAGGACCGAGCCACGGAACGGCATCCCGAAAATGACCATGCAGATTGCGACCGAGAAGAACATCGAGCCCATGCCAAGCACGAAATACGGCACGAGCTTGCTTATTATTATCTCCCTGATTTTCACGGGAGTCACCATGAGTGACTCCATCGTGCCGCGCTCCCATTCGCGTGATACTACCAGCGCGGTCAGGAGAGTCCCTATGGTAGCCATTATCAGCGTGATGCAGCCTGGGAGAAGCGTATTGCGGCTTGTGAGTTCGGAGTTGAACCAGAAGCGATATTCGATATTTATGAGGGGTGAGGTCCTCGTGGCATTCTCATATCCGTTTGCGACAAGCCATGTGAAGAAGACCCCGCCGGCATAATTCTCCACGAATGTCGCGGTGTTCGGTTCGCTTCCGTCGGAGATCACCTGCAGCTTCGGGCTGAATTCGCCCTTCTTGAGCTTTTCCGTGAAATCCTGGGGAATCACTATCATGCCGCGGATGTGGCCGGCTACAAGCTCCTCCTCGAAGTATCTTCTGCTGTTGCCAAGGTGCGCATCAAAGTAGCTCGTGTTCGAGAATGCGTATGCCAGGCTGCGCGCCTCATTGCTCGTGTCTTCCAGCACCACGCCCACCCTGATGTTGTATGTGTCGAGCGAAAGCCCGTAGCCGAACAGGAATAGCATGATAAGTGGAATCCCGAACGCGATCAGCAGACTGCTAGGCTCCCTGACAATTTGAAGCATCTCCTTGACTATCAGTGATTTCGTCCGGATCAGAGAACTGCCTCTTTTTTTATTTCCATCTGTCTTCATTTATTACGTCCTACGGCACTTTGACACATTAACACATTGACACTCATCGTAATTACGTCCCTTTTATCAATTCGACGAATGCGTCCTCGAGAGTCGGTTCCGGAAGCGCCGCCGAACGCACGCTTTCCTTCAACTTGTCAGGAGAGCCCGACGCTATCATCCTGCCCTGGTAGATGAGCCCGATCTCGTCGCAATACTCGGCCTCCTCCATGAAATGTGTGGTCACCACTATTGTCACTCCTTTTTCGACCATTACATTGATGTGGTTCCAGAATTCGCGGCGGGTCAGGGGATCTACTCCGGATGTCGGCTCGTCCAGGAACAGTACCACCGGACTGTGCATGATCGAGCACGATAGGGCCAGCCGCTGCTTGAAGCCCAGGGGCAGTTCGCTGGCCGAGGAGTTAAGGTGCGGCGAGAGATCGAACATTTCGACGAGCTCTCCTATAGTCCTTCGCTTCGGAGTTCCGTAGAGCCCGTAGACTCCCGCGAAAAAATCGAGATTCTGCGCTACGCTGAGATTTCCGTAAAGTGAAAACTTCTGTGCCATATAACCTATGCACGAACGCGCCTTGCTCGGGGCATGCTGGAGATCTATCCCGTTCACCGTCGCCTTGCCCCCGGTCGGCTTCAGAAGCCCGCACATCATCTTGAAAGTTGTGGACTTGCCGGCACCATTCGGTCCGAGGAGTCCGAAAATCCTGCCCGAAGGAATCGAAAACGAGATATTGTCAGCCGCCTTGAAATCTCCAAAACATTTTGTAAGTCCTTCAGCTTCAACAACAGATTTGGTGCCGCCATGGACAGCCCTTATCATAGAGGCAATACCGGATTCACCATGGACGTGACGATGCTGCAGCAGATCCACAAATGCGTCCTCGAACCTTGGCTCCGCCGGAACTGCCGCCAGCCTCCTGTCCGGAATCAGCGTGTCGAACAAGGAACTGTCTGTTCCGGATTTCAGGACAAGCCTGACACTCCCTCCCTGTATGACACCGTCGCGGATGGAATCGTTTTTCATGGCGGATGCGAGAATTTGCCTGCGTCCCGATGCGCTGTCCTTGACAAGAAACGTGCGCCCCCTCATTGTGGCAGTCAACTCTTTTGGGACGCCGGAATAGAGTATTTTACCTTCGTTGAGCAGGATGACTTCGTCGCATCTCTCGGCCTCGTCAAGATATGCGGTGCTCCAGACCACGCCGGTTTCATTGCCTACAAGTTCGCGGACTATCTTCCAGAGTTCCCGCCTGGAAACAGGATCGACTCCGACGCTGGGCTCGTCGAGGAGGAGCAGTTTCGGCCGTCTTATGAGTGCACACATGAGCCCGAGCTTCTGCTTCATTCCGCCGGAGAGTGCGCCTGCAAGACGCGGCTGGAACCGTTTGATATCCGTGAATTCCAGCAGGCGATCAAAAAGTTCGGACCTCTCTTCATTTGGCACTCCCTGCAGGTCGGCGTAGAGCCTCAGGTTCTCAATCACAGTAAGATCCTCGTAAAGTCCGAAGCGTTGCGGCATGTAACCGGCGATCTCGTGGATTTCCTCGGGTTTTTTGACGACATCGATTCCGCAGACTGTAAGAGTGCCTGAGCTCGGGAGCATGAGCCCTGAAATAAGCCTCATCAGGGTTGTCTTGCCAGAACCGTCCGGACCGACAAGGCCGGTTATCCGCCCTGACTTTATGTCCGTGCTTATCGAGTCGAGTGCCGGTGTCGGACTTCCTGCAAATTTTTTCGAGACACTGCTTATTTTGACTAGAGAAACTTCGTCCATTCTGAATCCTGTCTCCTGTCTGCCCCGTATAGTTTTTAAAGCGACGTGTGGTCTTCTGAATTCTTGTTGGCTGCGGTTTTCCCAAGCTTCACTGTGACGGGCATTCCCTGGAGAAGGCTCCTGTCGGGATTGTCGGCTATGATGCGCAGCCGATATACGAGTGACGCCCTTAGTTCCGGAGTTTCAACCGACTTCGGAGTGAATTCCGCTTCCGGCGAGATAAATCCGATATGCCCGGCATATGGCTTGTCCGGAGCCGAATCAGTGTATATTTTAACAGGCATCCCGTAATAGATCCTTCCCAGATCGGGTTCGTTCACATATGCACGCACCCATACGGGGGAGGTGAGCGAAATAGTATATGCCGTCTGTCCTGCGGCTACAATTGCACCCGGCTCCATGATCCGGGTAAGAACTATTCCGTCGGAAGGCGACCGTATCTCCGTGTCAGCAAGGCTTGTCCTCGCCTGTTCAAGGCGGGCTTCCGCAGCTCTCTGGAACGCTTTTGCCGCCGTTATCTCCTCTACCCGGTAGCCTTTCGATACAAGGTTCAGATATTCCTTTGAGGATTCAAGCGCGGCCTTCGTCTCGTTCCAGTGCGACCAGGTTTCATCATAGGACTGCTTTGAAATCACATTCTTCTCAAGCAGCGTCTTCGCCCGTTCCAGATTTTTCTCCTGCAGTTCATGCGACGCCTTGCGCTCCGCCACGTTCGCCTTCTCCTTCGCTATCTCCTCGTCCCGGTATCCTGTCTTCATCTTGGCAAGCAGGGCAGTCGATTCCTCGACCTGTGCCTGGTAAAGATTGAATGTGTCCTCGTATGGCTTCCTGTCGAGGATAGCGATCACATCGCCCTTCTTGACATTGTCGCCTTCCTCGAAAAGCATTTTCTCTATCCTGCCGCCTACACGGAATCCGAGGTTAACCTGGCGGATGTCAACATTCCCATATAGGATCATCCCAGTATCTTTCGTTTCATCGTATTTCATCCAGAGATGTAATGACATCCATGCTGCGAACACGACGATAAGCGTGAGAAGTACAGATTTGAGTATTTTTTTCATGTCATTCCGATTAAAGGAAAATTTGGGCTTGTCTTTTGGATTTAAGGTTTTCCGATGTCCTTATTTGTCTTTTTTGTCTTTGTCGGCTTTTCGAGATCGAATGCCTCCAAGTAAATGTTGAAGAGTGAACTTGCGGCGCGCAGCGGGTTTCCAAGTTTGATCCCCTTGAACACGTCGGCCATCTCCATCTCTCCCGCCCCGGCTTTTATCCTCAGTATGAGAGGCAAGCATATCAATAAATGTATGCAGATTGAAATGACTATGAGGATATGAATATAGGCAAATGGCACGCCTGTCACAAGCTTATACGGGAGAGGGTTCTGCGAAAAATAATCCATTATTATTCCGCCGGTCAGCGGTCCGGCCGCCGACAAGAGACCGACCAGCGACCAGTGCGTGGCGATCGCCATTCCCCTGCCTTCCCTCGGCGACATGACATTCACCATGTGGAACTGCGCCAGCCCCAGCCAGCCGTTTATTATGCCGCCGATGAAGTTCACAATGAAAATTATGAATACCGGCTGGGGAATTTTCAGTATCACATGCAGTGGAAGTTTAAGTGTGATGAAACTGTCGTCTATAAAAAACCATACGCTGAAGGTGACTGCGCCTGCCGCGAAAAGAATTGCGGATAAAATCCTGGCACCCATCTTGTCGATCAGAAAGCCGCCAAGTATACCGAACAGGACGGGGCCTATCGAGGAACTCACGACCAGCATCGCAAGATGTGTGTAGTTGACCATGAACACACGTTTGAGATAGACTATCGCGAATGATCCGATTAGACCTATTGCGAAATACCATATGGCAAATGTGAGTGTCATATTGCGGTAGTCGGCATTTTTCAGCGGCTCAATTATTTTCTCGATCAGGTTCACGCTTTTCACCTTGATTGTGTGGGCTGGTTCCGGGACAAACATGTGGATAAGGATGTCGCCTACGCCAGCCACTGTCGCCAGTATGAAGACAATCGCGAACCCATTGTAGTTTCCCCCCGCCGTCTTGGGATCGGGAAAATGATCGAGAATAAGCCCCATGGCCACAGTCGAGGCAAGAAATGACATCATGACGATGCTCTGCCTGAAACCCCAGAATTTTCCGCTCAGGGAGGCTGGAATAAGATCGGCCATCCAGCTCTGCCATATGGGACTGCAGAAATGCGCGATCATGAAGCTGATGCAGACGGCACCAAGCACGAATGTGACGGCCACGGACGGGGTATTATGGAAAATCAACGGTGCGACAGCGGGGACAAGCCATAGCAAACGCATGCATATTGCGAGGATTGCCCAAAGTTTCTTTCTTCTGGGCATTTTCTCGAAGACCAGGGCGGAAGGTATTTGGACAAGCATTGCAATCTGCTGCAAGGTAACTATGAGCCCTATGACTACCCCGCTTCCGCTGAGACATTCGACCAGCATAGTCGTGGGCACACCGGCGGCCACCGCCCACCACCATAGGCCAAGAAACCCCGCCATGATGTTTATCTTCAGGGCTTTTGCAATATCTTTCCTCGACAGAGGATTGCCATTCACATCGTATTTTTCAAAACTTCCGATATCTGGAGATTTCATTTTATTGTTCAAGTCGTCATGTGTTGTTTAAAGAATAAAAAATATCTGAGCTTATCTGTGGGGATGATCTTTTGCTTTGAATCAACAAGGCGTGTTTGAAAGGAGTACAATTGCGCTGGCGGCGATTCCTTCTCCGCGGCCACAGAAGCCGAGCTTTTCAGTGGTTGTGGCTTTCACCGAAATGGAATCCACCCCAGTGCCGATGGCTTTTGCAATGTTCTGTCGCATCCCGGGAATGAACGGCATCAGCTTGGGGCTTTCCGTGATTATGACCGAATCGAGATTCTCTACTTTCCATCCTGCAAATCTCTTGTCAGTCATAATTTTCAAGAGGAGCTGAAGACTGTCGGCGTTTTTGTAGTTTTTGTCGTTGTCGGGAAACCAGATGCCGATGTCGCCGAGCGCAAGCGCCCCAAGAATGGCGTCCATGATTGCGTGGACGAGGACATCTGCGTCGCTATGACCGAGAAGACCAAGCTTGAAGGGAATTTTGACTCCTCCGAGCATTAGCGGTCTACCTTCTGCGAAGGCGTGTACATCAAAACCTTGTCCTATGCGAAACATTGGAATAACCCCTGTTTAAATTTTATGGATACTATGAATCTATGATGAATTTCACAAGAATCAAATTTAATTTCATCGAATGCGTTTTTCACGGTCTTCTGCCAGCTGCACGCAGTATCCGTTTTGAGACGTCCGACTCTCCCTGGATCACATGATTGCGCCTATATGTGAGATTTGTTGGATAGGAAACGCCATTGTCATCCATGTATGGACAAATGTCATAAAATTCCGAGGTCAGCCAGTAATTGCCCACATATTGAATGTCTCCATACGTTCTACAACCGCCGCTATCACTGCCGTACGGTGTATTATTTAGCAGAGAAGGGATGGATGAATAGGGGAGGGGGTCAAAAATGCTGGGAGCAGGGCCGAAGTCCATAAAACCCTGCGGATTGTCGAAGGAAACATTATTTTTCAGTGTGATGTAGCGGCTCCCGCCATCGGTGTAGAAGATGTTGCCGCCGGCCGCCGGCCGTTTTCCGGACGCTACATTTCCGGCAATCACCATGCCCCTCGATGCCTTTATTCCCTGCTGGCTGAGCGTGTAGATTGCGCCTCCATCCCAGAGCACGTTGAGGAAGTTTTCCATGCGATTGCAAAGTATCTTGTTCTCGCGGCTGGTTGTTGGAGTATCATAGAGTCCCCACTGCCCGATTATAGCACCTGGCGCACCGGGAAAGCTCCCCGGATCGAGCAGGCCCCAGCCCCAGCCAATTGCAATTCCCGCCCAGGGAACATCAATGATCGTATTGTGGCTTATGCATGTGCGTGTGGTGAAACCGACGAATATTCCCGCAGCGTCAACATATTCCCTGCCGGTACGCAAAACCAGATTGTTTGAAATCAAGTTGTCGCTCGTAATCTGCTCCGGGATGTCGGGATGATGGTCAATCCTGGAAACGCCGCCAATCTGGATTCCCGCCGACGAAATATCTTTGAACTGGTTGTTTACTATGGAGTTGTGATGGCTCCCGGTATCGAAGTCAAGACCAACGGCGCCGAGGTGTTCGAAGAGGCAGTCGCGGAACTTGATCTTGTGCGCGAAAATAAACTGCACATTGCCGGGTGTGCGCTCGTCGTTCTCGTCGTGCCCGATGACATTGGGCTCGTGGCCGTAGCCGACAAGATGGAAACCGCTCTGATCCGAGATATAGCCGTTGCTGTTGCCCGGGGCGAGCCAGGTGGCGTAGGAGAATGTCAAACCCTCGAATCGAATATTGGATATGGGTTGTCCAAGTTCCCCCTCTCCGTCCACGAGAACCTCAAGCACCGGAAGTTCGACATCGGCTGTTGCGAGGTCTTCTCCCCAGCGGGGGATGTAGTATAACGTGCTTTTGGATTCATCCAGATACCATTCTCCGGGCTTGTTTAGGAACTCATAGGCGTTTTCGAAACGTGTCACCTGCCAGAAGCTCCATAGCCCGGGCTGGTATTTATTTGCGAATTCGTCATAGTCGTAGAATACATTGGAATTCGTCCAGCCGGGCTCCTGAAGAGTGATCAGGCCTACATCGGTAAGAACATCAGGCTTGAAATCTGGATAGGCGATGATGGAGTCCAGGGGAACGCTCATCATCTTCCACTGGGTAATGATGACAGCCTCGATCTTTTGAAAGTTTTTCCACTGGGTCGGATCGCGCAATTCAACCGGATTCAGATCGGTGGGGATATACTCAATGCCGCCATTGGAAGGGTAGCTGGCATTGTAGGCTGGCTTGAATGCGGCAGGATAAGGATCAGTTTGAGCCCTGGTCGCACGCTGGCCGTTGACATACAACTGGCGTGACTTGTGGCTGCCAACATCGGCCTGGTAGATATTCAAGGCCTGATCGTGCAACGTCCAGTTTTCCACTTTGACTGCTCCTGAGATTACTGGGGTTTCGCCTGGCTCGTTATGGTATACCACATAATGGTTGTTCTTGCCGGAGTCGCGCGAGTCTAGCATCAGCGTCTGTTCGAGCCTGTATTCTCCGCCGCGAAGATATATGGAAATGTCCCGTTTTTGATTGGCATTGATGAGTCGCACCGCATCCCGCGCCCGTTCCAGGGTGCGGAAAGGATTCGCTTTGTCGCCAACGGCTTCGTCGTTACCATCCGTTGCGACCCAGAATGAAGTGGGTGAAGCCAGACCCGACACGGAATCGGCATGTGCCACTAGGCAGATGAAAAAAATCAGAAAGACAAAAGGATAAAGATTGATAGAAATTTTATTTTTCATAATCGCTAAATATAAATTGGCAGAGTGAAAAATCAACACGGTAATTTGCACTGCAACCAATTTATTGGACACTAATTCAGATTTCCTGACTCGTAGCTTCAATAGTGCTGAAGATGTGGGAAAAGGGGTTGTGGCTAAAAAGGGCTGTAGCCGGGAAATCTGAGATTATGGTTCTCTTCCCGTTTTCGGTTCCGTCATTTCACCGGAGCAGACCTTCCATTCGATGATGAAATAGTGCTTTGTGCCGGTTCGGTGTGGGAACCAAAATTCTCCACCATACCCAAGAAGGGCTTCCCCCGATGCCATGGCCCTTGACTCCGAGGATGAATTGTCCCATTTTTCATAATCCAAGGGTTCACCCGAATCCCAGGCGAACGTATGCCGTGCCTGGTCAAGATGGAGCCCGAAGTAGAAATCGACTCCGTCAGACATACTTCGCACGTACTCCATCAGGTCTTCCGCCTTGGCCTTGGTTGATGGCGAGGCGAGCCAGCCGCCCTGGGCACGGGCGAATGCGACTGCCTTCTGGCGTTCCACAATCAGAGGAACAGACAGGTAGATGAACGAGCCTTTCCTTGTGCCGTACTTCCGCAGATCCACAGATTTTTCCTGCTGCAAGGCCAGAAGGTCGTCCAGCATGGCATCTACATAAACACGTTTGTGTCCATTGATCTTTTCAAGAGTTGGCATGGTTCGTACAAACTTGATGCCGGCGGCAGATGTCAGTCCATTTCCAGATACTTCAGTTTTAAAGAGCGCACAACATCGAGGTTCTTCTCATTCAAAGGCACTCCACGTATGTCGAGCTTGACAAGCGGTATTCCCTGAAGCGGAGAGAGATCGGAGATCGGGTTGCCTGTGAAGTTCAACATCGTGAGCGGCATCCCTTCAAGCGGCGTGAGATCTACGATCTGATTGTTACTGCAATTAAGCACTGTAAGCGGCATTCCCATGAGCGGAGCGAGATTGACAATCTGGTTGTCACTGCAATTAAGCACTGCAAGCGGCATTCCCATGAGCGGGGTGAGATCGGCGATCTGATTGCTCCAGCAATCCAGTTTTGCCAAAGGCATTCCATGCAGGGGCGAGAGATCGGATACCTGGTTGCCCCAGAAATCAAGCTGCACCAGTGGCATCCCGCGCAGAGGCGAGAGATCGGAGATCTGGTTGCCCCAGCAGTCCAACTGTAGCAACTGCATTCCGCACAGGGGCGAGAGGTCAGATATCTGGTTGTCAGAGCAGTTCAGCTGCAGCAACGGCATCCCGCGCAGGGGCGAGAGATCGGAGATCTGGTTGCCCCCTAAATCAAGGAGTCTGGGTCTAATGGAGGATAAAGGCTCCAGACTCCTCATGCCGGAATGCGTTAATCGAACATTCTTCAGAGGTAGCTGGCAGATCCTTTGTAGCGTGGCTTGCTTGTTATCCGGGTTCATCTCTTTCAGCCATGGGCGGATTGTTTCCATGAACAGCATGGGTGCCTCGCTTTCCGGATCGATTTTGACTGCCTCCAACGCTACATCGCCAGCTCCGGTTCCATCCCCGCGCTCCGCCAGCAGCCGGCACAAGATGTTCATGGCCCGTGAACGGAAGCGGCTTTTCACGTCTTTCCCTATCTGCTGGAACATCGATTTTTTCTTCTCGAACTCTTCCACCGGAACCGCAAGCGCCACGAGATAGGCGGCCTCCTGCCGGATGGATTCTTCCCTGGGTTGCCGGGCAATCTCCTCGAAATACTCGAGCGCGCTCTTATTGTATCCATCCCGCATAAGGATCCGGCCCGGCTCCAGGATGTCCACATAGCTCGCTTCCTGCCGATGGAATATGCGGAGCCTGCGAACCAGCGTGGTGCCCTGTCCCGAGAAGCGGCTCACGGCCAGGCTGCGGTGGCGCTTACCGCGAGGTGCGAGAGGATCTTCATATTCCATGATCTTCTTTCCATCGAGAGTCGCATTAAAGGTGTTGCCGGAGCGCCATAGGCAAAAGACATACTCTGGGGAGTCCGGGCTGAGAACGACATTGCACGTGTGCAGCAGTTCCCAGTATCCCCTGGACACAGTCTCAAACTCGACATGATTCAGGTTGCCGTCATCCGAGCGCATGATCCGCAGACGGTATCCGTCCATGGTGTCGCCCGAGATGTCGATTCCCAAGTCGATTTTCTCCGTCCTCACCAGCGTCACCTCCACCTTCGCCTCCTCGGAGATATCCTCCTCCCATCGCACTATTGTCCGCCATTGGCAGGGGAGAAGTTTCAGCATGCCGTCAGCGACAGAGACCCTCTCCGGCTCGGGTACTTCCTCATAGGCTTTCAGATCAAAATCACGGCATCCTAATACTTTGAACCGGGGATCCAGCTTGTCGCCCCTGGCGAAATCAAGATCCACGACCGGCAACCATTCCTCGGCACGTTTTTTTTCCTCCTCGAAGAGCTTGAGCTTCGCGGCATCTTCCCTGTGTGTCGCCTCGGCCGCCTTCTGGGCGGATTCTGCGGATTCCGCACGTGCACGGAGTTCATTGAGCTGGGAATGCCTGATCCACAGTCCTGAGACGATTGCAAACAATGCCATCACTGCGGCAATCACTGATACGGCCCTGTGCCTGCGGACCAGCAGCCACAACTGGCGGGCAAGTCCCGCATGTTCGGCCATGGTCGCGAATCCGCCAAGGTATGAACTTATCTCCGAGGAAAGCTCGTCAACGCTCTGATATCTATCACCGGGATTAAGCGCCATCGCCTTCATGGCGACCGATTCCAGAGCCTTCGGGATTTCCAGTTCCGGCGATCTTTTCCGTGGCGGAATGAAATTTCCACTCACGGTGGCAATTAGAATTTGCCGGGAATTTTCGCCTTCGAACGGAAGATGCAGCGTCAATATCGAATAAAGCGTGGCGCCCAGTGAAAAAACATCGGTACTGGAATCCTTTTCGCTGTTCCTTCCAAGTGCCTGTTCCGGCGCCATGTAGCCGGGGGTGCCCTTTATGACTCCGTCCATCGTGAATTTCACTGATGAGTCGCCGATATTCTGCGACAAAGCTGACGACTTTCCTTCAACTTCCTGTGGAGACTGCGATATGATGTTCCCGGTATCATCGCTCTTTGCACCGAGAATTTTCGCGAGCCCCCAGTCGACGACAAGGACTTCGCCATATTCCCCGACCTGTATGTTTTCAGGTTTGATGTCAAGATGGATTACACCTTTAGAATGCGCAAAGGCAATCGCATCGCAGACCTTCTGGAATATCTGCAGGAGATTGAAAAGATTGTATTTTTTCAGGTAATCCTTGCTGCCTCCTGCAAGTTTCCGGAGAATGGACGCAAGAGTTTCACCGGATATCAGCTTCATCGTGAAATAAGGCTTGCCTGACTCGTCAACTCCGATATCATGGACCGGAACGATGTTAGGGTGTTCGAGGTTGGCGGCTATCCTGGCCTCCTGGATGAAACGCGGAAAAGATGTAAGCTCGTCCTCCTTGAGCATGACAGCCATCGCGATGTCCCGTGAAGTATCCTTGTCCCATGTCCTGATTATCACCTTCATGCCACCCTTGCCGACTGTCCGTTTGTTGCTGTATTGCCATCGGGCTTCCGGGTGAGGTGATGCTTTATCCTGTCGGCATCAATCTCTATGTCATTCATCAGAACTGTCCGGGAGGAATCGGAAGCGGCATGTGTTGCTGATTTTTCTGTAGAGACATCGTCGATATTTACTGTCGTGCTTTTAGATTCCATGTTTTCCAGTATGACTTTGACAGTTGAAAAAGTTTTGTTTTTTATACCAATGTTGCTAAGTTAAGCCTGAATTCGAGTAACTCGGGGAATCTCCCCGAGGAAAGTCGCGGGGTGGTACCCCGCGATACTTGGCTTAACTTAGTGACATTCATTTTTATACTGTGGGAAATGTAGCCCGGAGACTATGAAATATCAAGAATTGGCTTTCCATAAACAAGCGTCTTTGGGTTGAGTTCCATCCCTCGCTTCCATCTGTTCATATTCACCACCGATGAAGATTGCAAGACCGATGGCAAGAATCACAATGCCTCTTTATTCCGCGCATTCAGCGCTTGTACAATGGGGGGATTTTTTCCCAAGGCGTTGCCTTGGGCTGAGGAATCTCAAGACTTTCCACCACAGCGGATCAGCCGTGGTTGACAGCCCTGCCGGAAGTTACACTGTTTATTTTAGAGAATGTCTAAGCAATGCCTGTTGCCATAATAGACCATTCTGTTCGCACTGAAATGGTTCCGCCAGAAGGTATCATCATACTGTCGAAAGCTTTGAAAAAGTCTGAAGCCAAAGGCTGACTGGGTGACGACCACAGTGGTTTCGAAGGAAGAGAAATCCACCAGCTATTCATTCCGTTGACTTCCATGTAAACTCCGTTTCTCTCTACAAAGGAGACATGCCAAACGGTAATCATCACGATTCCGATTGTCGTAATCACCAATAGGACTTTTCGAGTTTTCATGTTTCCTCCCAATCAAACTATTAATATATCTAATTTCGATTACCATAAAATACATCGATAATCTTCTCTTGGCAAGATTGGGAGTTTGAAATTCCCTCTGCCCACATTATTTTTCAAATTATGCAAAAAAGCAAAGTTTTTGTGACGGAATTCATTGGCTGGGACGAGACTGTTTCCAGGTTGCTTGATTCTGCGAAATTCGCAGAATTAGTCCAGGGCAGGGAATCTGTCGTCATAAAACCCAACCTGGTCGAACCGGCAGAACCCCCGATAACCACTCCCGTCGGACTTGTCAGAAGCATAATAAGATATTTGAAAAAAAACTGTCCCGTCAAGAAGATTGTCGTTGCCGAAGGCGCAGGCTCGATCAAACACGAGACAGACGAAATCTTCGAAGTTCTCGGATATACCGCGATGGCTAAAGAGGAAAAAGTCGAATTGATCGATCTCAACTCAGCCAAAACAGTCAGACTTACAAGAAAAGACTGCACAAGATGGCCTGAAATGCATCTGCCCTCCATCATCATGGACAATTTTCTTCTTTCGGTTCCAGTCTTGAAGGCGCATTCGCTTGCGGATGTCACTCTTACGATGAAAAACATGCTCGGGGCCGCACCGCCGTCACATTATAATGCGGGAAGCTGGAAGAAATCCGCATTTCATTCCAGAATACAGGAGGCTATCTACGAATTGAATCTCTACAGGACACCCGATTTTACCGTGCTTGATGCTACGGAGGGTATGAGCGAGGCGCATCTCTGGGGGCCGAAATGCAATCCGCCCCCGAACAAAGTTGCAGTTTCGGCCGATCCGGTGGCAATTGACGCATACGGAACACAGGTTCTCGGACGTGATTGGCGGAAGATAGGACATATAAAAATGGCGGACGGCATCCTTGGAAATGCCGAAACAGCGGATATTGTGCAATTATGAAAGAAAATGACAAACACAGGCATCTTGCCCAGGAAAAGCAGAAGGCGCGGGATCTGCGAAATTCGCAATGGTGGAAGAACAGGCTCGCGGAAGGCAAATGCCATTATTGTGGTGGATCCTTCCATCCCTCGGAACTTACAATGGAGCATATTGTCCCCATCTCGCGTGGAGGGAAGAGCGTCAGAGGCAATATTACCACATCCTGCAAGGCATGCAACAGCTCCAAGAAGAACCTTCTCCCGGTGGAACTGGTGCTGATGGAACTCGACAAGGAATGATTTACGGAATCGTAATGCGTCAAACCTTCAACGGCCAACATCCTACTATGCCAAGGCTTCGTAGGACAGGTGGCCGTGGCTACAACTAATGCAACACCAAGGACGCATTACGAAAGAGGCGATATTTATTATTCCAACTAATTGAATTGAGATGTTTCCGTATTACGTTACGTTCCTTAATAGTTTTTTAACGACACAATCACATTATGAAGGAATTGAGATTATGCCAAAAGATAAAAAAAAAGAGACCATTTATGAGGCTGCATACGATGATATGGCTATCTTCGAAAACTTTTTCTCGAAAAACTGGGAGAAGATTTTCCAACTTTGCGGACTGGCTGTCATTGGCATAGCGATCTTTCTGATTGCGAACTATTACAACAAGAAAAATGATGCTTCTGTCGCTATGCAGATTTCAACCGCGGACGGAGCGGTGCAATTGCAGGAGGTTATATCCAAGTATGCGACACATCCGGCTGTTGCCACGGCGAAACTGCGCCTTGCGCAGATTTATTTAAAAGATAAGAAATATGATGAAGCCTCCAAGATATACACACAACTTTCCTTCTCGAAAGATCCGGCGATATCACTGAGGGCGAAGCTCAATCAGGCCTACATTATGGAGATCGAAGGCAAAAAAGCCGAGTCTGCCGCGAAATTCGCGGAAATTGGCGCTGGAATAGGTCTGCCGGAAGAAGTCAGGTTCGAGGCATCATATAGTGCGGCGCGTATCTATAAGGAGCTCGGAGAAGGTGAAAAAGCCAAAGCCTCGCTTGAATCCTTCAACAATATAAATCCTATGATGGCGAACAATTTCTGGGTGAAGAAGGCCGAAAGACTCAAGGCGCTTATTAAATGACACTTTAAATATTCGCAGGACTGCGAATATTTAAGGCAAAAGGCGCTTTTCCAAGCGCCTTTCATTTGGGAGGGGGGATATGTAAAAAATATTGGGGGGCATAATATTTTCAGGCGGCCAACTCCTTGTAAAATTTAAAAAGGTCTGAGGCGGCATCCTTATATGTCTGATATCTGAGGTTAGGGTTCCTGTCAATCATCCTGTTCAGTATTTTTATGATTTCAGGGTGTGTCTTGGCTGGTAGCTTGCCTGCAATATTGTTTATTCTTAGAGATATCACGTGTTTCCCGATAAGCTCCCTTATGTCGGACGATGAGTAGTATGTCTGTTTTGCGATAACGTGATATATGACCATCCCGAGGCTATATATTTCGCTGTACTGGCCCTCTCCGCTTCCTGTGATCCTTTCAGGAGGAATATAGAATGGAGATCCTTGTATTTCATCGCAGCTTTTTCCCGCTTCCTCGAGGGTTATAGCAAGGCCGAAATCAATGATTTTCGCATTTCCGTTGCGGTCAATTATTATGTTCTGCGGCTTCAGATCCCTGTAGAGGAATCCGCAGTCGTACATGTGCTGTTCGGCGGAAAGTATCTGGAGCGCCCATAGTGCTATCTGCTTGTAGGGACGCCTGGCAGGGGAATCAATTATCTGGTCAAGCCTTATGCCGTCTATGAACTCGTACACGGCGTAATATTCTCCTTCGTGAAATCCATAGTCGAAAACATTTGCGATATGCGGGTGTCCGCAGAATTTTTTCCCGTTGTGAGCCTCGTCCAGGAGTGAGTTTATCAGCGATGCATCACTTTTTTTCTCTCTCGGGAGGAGTTTTACGGCAAACTCGACATTCGTATTCCTTATGTGAAATGCGTGATAGACGCTTCCCATTCCGCCACCGCCCAGAGGCTCATAAAGCCAGAAATCCTTTATGAACTTCGGGTTGAAATAGGGGGTTTCGCAGAAGGGACAGCGACACATGGCAAGGGGGATGTCGTCCGTGAGCCGCAGTTCCCTTCTGCACCCCTGGCATTGAATGAGACCTTGTTCAAGGAACTTGAGATCTGGTTTCACACTGAACTTCTGGGTGCTCTCATCGTGCATATGGACAGGCGCTGTCTGAACCGCCTTCTCTGGAACTTTCTGTGTATGTTTGAATATCGAAAACATTTGATTACCTTCAAGTTTATTTCCCAAAAGCTATCTTGGAGGGTAGCAGGTTTTATGCCAAGTTAAGCCCGGTTCTTGAGAAATAATGAGTAAGCCTGGGGAAAATGGTGTAAAAATTTTAATATCACTGCCATATATTATGGCAGCAATTTATTAAAACAATGAATTAAGACCGTGTTTGTCGATAGAATGCGCAAGATCGTGTATCTGCTGTACTTCCGCTTCACTCAAAACCTTCCATTGCATCGGCTTCATTGTGTTTCCTTTCATTATTACGGAATTTACTGCCACTTAGGTGTTTGCAGGAAAATAATATACCCACTTAAGTTTTCAAGCTTTTCAAATTAAAAACAATATTTTCCCTGACACAAGCCACTTGCCTTCTGGCTTTTTCATCGATATTGGAGCTTCCAGTTTTTCCACACTAAATCATTTATCTTAAAAAAGCTTGAATTCATCGAGTGGAAAAGTTATAGTATTTATTCGTCAAACAATAATTTTATGGAATCAAAACTGGTGAAGTCGTCAATATTATTTTTTTTCATCTTCCTGCTGATCCTGGCGCAATCTTTTGTGCTAGTGTCGCAGGAACCTGCCCCTCCGGCGGCGAATCAGGGTGGTTCCGCTGTTGACGAGGGTCTCGCCAGATTGAAAAAAATCGGTGAGCTGGCCGTGGATGAGGGAAAAACACTCATTGCAATAAAATATTTCACCGAATACAGAAATGAGGCGGAAAAGGCCGGAAATGTTTCTGCCGCAACGGACGCATCAATAAAACTTGTCGAGACATTCTGTAGGGATTCAAGCACGCTTCCAGCCCGCAGTGAATATGACAGACTGGTAAAAAAATATCCGGGATTTCTCAAGGAAAATCCGTTGTTTGCTGACAGACTCGAATACTTCAACTGCTGGATTCTCATCCTCGAGAAAAAAAATGGAGATGCCGTTGTCGCACTGAATAATCTTCTCAAAAAGGCGGATGCCAACAATGTTTTCCATTACGAGATCCTTGACAAGCTCGCCCTGGCCGCCGTCAAAGAGGGAGACTGGAAACAGGCTGAGAAATACTACGCCGTTCTCGCATCGCCTTCCGCCACAGCATTTTCCCAGTTTGCCGAGAACGCAAAGACATCCAGGAATCTCTGCATATATATGATCGGAGATGAAAAGGTTCTGAACGAAATCGCCGTCCAGAACGCTGATGGATCTCTTCCGCAGAGTGCCAGGCTCGTGAAGCTGCTTCTCCTGATCAAGGCAAAAAAGCTTAAGGAGGCAATGGTGTTTTTTGATGAACAGAAGGCTGTCGTCCCGGGAGAGGATCGCCATCTATGGTATTTTGCAGTGATGGAGTTTGCAAACAGCCTGCGCAAGGCCGGCATGAACGAGGATGCCGCCAAAATGCTTGAAAATGCGAAAATACTTTCCTCCAGTCTCGGCAAATCCGAGAGCGAGGACAGCTGTCTCGCCCTGATTGACCTTTATTCCACATTCGGGAACAAGGACAATCTGCTGGCTGCATGCGAATATTTCAGGAGGAATTTTCCGAACTCCTCCAGAATCTTCGATGTAACCATGATGCTGGCCGGGATTTATTCGGACAAGATCGATGTCAAAAATATGCAGGAGAACTATTTGTGGGTAATAAAGCATCCATCCGTGCCAGTGGCCCTTAAGACTGCAGCCATACTCGAATCTGCGGAAAAGCTCCTCAAATGTCAGGACTACAACGCCTCGAGGGAACTTCTCAAGACATATCTGGCAGAATTGTCTGAAAACACCGAACTGCGGGCGGGGGCGGAACTTCTTCTTGCACAGGCTCTTTTTTTAGAGGGCAAGCTTGATGATGCCGCGAAATATTTCGAGATCATATCTGGAAAGTACCCCCGATTTCCACAGATCCGGAAACGGGCATTGTATTTTCTTGTCAAAACGCTCTTTAAAAAGGGTAATTATGCCAATGTCGTAAAGATGACTGAGGAAGTCATAGTCGAGTTCAAGGACAAGGACGAGATGAACAGGGACATGATGCTCTATCTGGCCGATTCCAAGTATGAGATGGGAGAAAAGTCGAAGTCCATCTCTATATATCGGGATTTCGCCGCGGCATATCCGGAAGATCCCGGAGCACCTGAAGCTCTTGTCAAGGCGGCATCTGTCTGCATCGAGGAGAAGGATCTGGCAGGTGCGGAAAAACTACTCCAGGAGGTGATTCATACATACAGCAAGAGCGATTTCCACCCGGTGGGGCTCTACAATATGATTTTTGTGCAGATCTTGAAAAATGACGATGTGGGGATTGGCAAGGTGCTGGACTCGGTTTTGGAAAACATGAAGGGAAATCAACTTTTTTACCCTTCCGTATTCGCGGTGATTGACTATTACCGCGATCTCGGAAAATATGACAAGGCGATTTCTCTCATAATCAGGGTTCTCGAAATTTATACCGCCTCTCTTGTCCCGGCCACTGATCCCAAATCCAAACCTGAGGAAAAATTGCGAGTTTCTGAAAAGAAGAATTCGACAGAAAATCCCGAGGTGAAAAATGTGAACGAGAAGGAAAGCCGTCCGCTGTCGGAAAGAGAATGGATTGCAAAGCTTCTATATGAGAAAGCGTTCATAGAATTCAAACAGAAAAAGCTGGATGACGCACTGAAGACGATTGATACTATTTTTGCAGAATTTCCGGAGGGGCAGGTTGCGGTGGAGGCATATTTCCTCCAGGGTGACATTTTCAGCGAAAAAAACGAATTTGATAAGGCAGTTTTCGCCTACAACGAGGTGGGCAGGTTGCGGCCAGAGTCAGCGTTCGGAGACGCGGCACTTGCAAGATCCGCAGAATGTCTTTTCACCACTAGGACGAAAGAGGGGAATCTGGAGAAGGCGACAGAAATCAATGCCAGACTTCTCAAAAAGAAGAATATATCGGGCGAGTTAAAGGAGCATCTTAATTACAATCTCGGGCGATGCCTGGAAGAATCAGGAAACATTGATGACGCCCTTGATAGATACACTGAAATAATCTATAGTTACAAGATTGACAGTGAACAGCACAAGGTGCGCGATCCGCTTTGGCTTGTGAGGGCTGCCAGAGCGGCGGCTAAAATATACAGGGAAAAGGGAAATCCGGACGCCTACGGGGCGGCGGCAGCAATCTTTGATCATCTGGTCGAGCTCGAGATAGAGCCGGTTGACGAGTTCAAGAAGGAAAAGAAAAAATATATGGAAAAATTGAAACTTAAATAGAAATAACAAGAGAAAATGGAAATGAACCTAATAATTATTCCTGCAGCTACTGCCGGTGGCAGCGTCCTAATGGATATCCTCAGAAACGGTGGAGCAACATTCTGGATTATCGCTTTTCTTGGCTTTGTCGCACTGATAATCTTCCTGGAAAAAGTCTTCTACCTGCACAGGGTGCAGGTAAATACCGGAGAGCTTGTCCGTGGCCTTATCAACACGATCAAGAAGGGGAATCTTCTCGAGGCAATCAGTCTATGCGACGACACCCCGGGACCTGCCGCGCACATCCTTAGGGCGGTCATCATAAGCTATGAACAGGGGGACAAGGATCTTTCCCGTGCCGTTGACGATGCTGCCCTCAGCGAGATTCCCAGGCTCGAATCGCGGATGAACATCCTCTCCACAGTCTCGTATGTATGCCCCCTGCTAGGGCTGTTTGGGACTGTGCTCGGAATGATCGGCGTATTCTACCAGCTGTCCGAACTCAGTTCGTCGGGGATAAACATTGCGGAACTCGCAGTGGGGATCAAAAAAGCTCTCTTCTGCACCGCTGGTGGCCTTGCCGTCGCCATCCCGTGCTATATAGCATATAGCTATCTGCTTTCAAGGATACAGGGCATAATACTCGACATGGAGAAGGCGGCATCCGAGATTCTGTATTTCTTTGAACAGAACAGGCAGAAATCAGGGGGAAAATGATTAATCAGCCTAGATTCAGGACAAAACTGAAGCCGCTTGATCCCAAGACGGACATCATGCCGTTCATCAGCGTGTTCTTCCTGCTCATAATGTTTTTTGCCATAACGGTTACAACAGTCCAAGTATCCGGTATAAAAATCAATCTGCCATCCGCAGGAGTGACCGACGACTTTTTCGCGGAAAGATGCATCGTGACAGTTGACAAGGACAACAAGGTGTTCTGGAACGACAAACTGATCAAGGACATCAGCGTGGAACTCGGACAGGAATTCAACAAGATAAAATCCTCGAACACCGGCGAAAACAAGGGCTCCGACAGAATTGCCCAAAGTCGTACCATAGTATTGAGATGCGATACGGCTGCGGAATATAAAATCCCCATGGAGATCATGGCGCTGGCATTTGCAAACGACATCAATGTGCTGGTTGCCCTCGCAACGGAAAAGAAAGTGGAGACCGACTATGACTCCCCCTAAAAAGGACGGGACTGCAATCCGCTGGATCTTGTCGCTGCTGGTCGGGTTCTCCGCACAGGCTATAGTCATTTCCCCCTTCCTTGCTACAACTCAGAAAGACAGGGGAGACAGTCTCAGTACGAAAGATAAAGTCTTCTTCATTGACAGCAGGCACTACAGAAATCTTAACTCATTCCTTAAATATGCGGATCCTGAGGCGTTGTCGAAACCTGATATTGCCTCTGGATTCAGTACCATCATCCAGAAGGGCAAAACAGATGGAAAACTCTCCAATCCGCAGTTGTCATGGAGAAATCCAGAAATGAAATTCAAAGCTTCGGAAATAAAAAAAACAGACCTCTACGATGGACGAGATGAGGGGCAGTCCGAGAAACTCGTCGCCCTCTGGAGACCCCTCGATTTCACAGATACTTCTCTTGCCAGTAAAAACAACGGGCTTTCATATCCCTTGTGTTCCGACAGGGACGGAAAGATGGTAAAGCTATTGTTGCCCGCAAATGAAATAGAGGAAATTGCCAGCAAAAAGCCGCCCAAATACATAACAGTTGTCGCCATCTCATTCGGAGATGGAGCATTCCCCAGAACCGAGCTGCTTTCAACGTCCGGTAATAACGAGCTCGATCTTTATGCCGTTAAAAAACTTATCTCGGAGCATCGCAGCCTACGCAAGCTCGCGGATGCGTCTCCGGGCAGAAGCCTAAATTTGTTTTTTCACTGGCGGAAAGGAATTAAGACATGTTTGAAATAACCGTATCAAATTTGTTCTTCCTTTATCTGATGGCCTGGATGCTTTTTCTTGTCGTCCTATGGGCGAGGGAACTCTGGCGTCTTAAAGCCTATTCCTGGGCTCTTTCCGAGGGACGACTATGTATTTGCGAGAAATGCCATTACGCGTTCATGGTGAAACCCGGCGAGAATGTCGCAAGGTGCGGAAGATGTGATGAAATATGTGTAATAAGAAAGAAGAAAAGATGGATCTGAAAGAATCGATAGCAGTGCTTGATTTCGGTTCCCAGTACAGCCAGCTCATAGCAAGGCGGATACGGGAATGCAATGTGTACAGCCAGATAGTCTCGTGGGATATCTCCCCGGATGAACTCATGAAGTCCCGCCCCGCAGGCATAATCCTGAGCGGCGGCCCTGCAAGTGTATACAGAAAGGGCGCACCGCTACCGCATCCGGGAATTTTCAACCTCGGACTGCCAATCCTGGGAATCTGCTACGGACTTCAGCTCACGGTAAAAACTTTTTCCGGAACCGTCGCGAAAAGTGACAAGAGGGAATTCGGAAGCGCAATGCTTCAAATAACGAAAAAAGACAAGATTTTCAAAGGACTCTCAGGGAAAAAAGTAAAAGTGTGGATGTCACACGGAGACAAAGTACTGAAGCTTCCAAGGGGATTTTCTACGCTTGCGAAGACCGACAATACCGAGTATGCCGTGATTTCGTCGCCAGAACGAAAAATATACGGGCTCCAGTTTCACCCCGAGGTGGTCCATACTCCCGAAGGCTCGAAAATCATTAGAAACTTCTGCCACGAAATATGCGGTTGCAAGGGCATCTGGAACATGGAATCATACATCGAATCCTCGGTGAGAGAAATCAGGGCAACAGTCGGGAACGAACACGTGATTCTCGGTCTCAGCGGGGGTGTTGACTCATCAGTGGCCGCCGCGCTAATCCAAAAAGCCGTGGGCAGACAGCTCACCTGCATTTTCGTCAACAATGGCCTTCTCAGAAAGAACGAGGCGGAAAGGGTGAAGGATGTTTTCGCAGGAAATTTCAAGATGGATCTTGTATATGCCGATGCGACAAACACTTTTCTGAGAAAACTCTCTGGCGTGGATGACCCTGAAACGAAAAGAAAAATTATTGGCCATGAGTTCATCTCCGTGTTCCAGAAAGAGGCCTCGAAAATAAAGAATGCCAAATTCCTCGCGCAGGGAACCACATATCCGGATGTGATCGAAAGCGTCTCGATCAAGGGAAATCCCAGCGCGCTTATCAAGAGCCATCACAACGTCGGCGGCCTTCCAAAAAATATGAAGTTCAGACTTGTCGAACCACTGAGATGCCTTTTCAAGGACGAGGTGCGGGAAGTCGGAAGACAACTTGGCCTTCCCGAGGAAATCGTCATGAGACAACCATTCCCGGGGCCAGGCCTCGGAGTGAGAGTCATCGGGGCGGTCAGAAAAAATGACCTTGAAGTCCTCAGAAATGCCGATTCCATAGTTGTTCAGGAAATGAAGAAGGCAGGATTCTACTACAAGACCTGGCAGGCATTCGCAGTCTTTCTCCCGATAAAAACTGTCGGTGTGATGGGTGACGAGAGAACCTATGAAAATGTCATCGCGCTGAGGATTGTAGAAAGCAGTGACGGCATGACCGCCGACTGGGCGCGTCTGCCCTATGACCTGCTCGCACACATATCGAACAGGATCATCAACGAGGTGCGAGGTGTCAACAGAGTCGTCTATGATATCACCTCTAAACCCCCGGGAACAATCGAGTGGGAATAAAAAGCCCCGCTTTTTATTAGAAATTCATAATTCCTGATCTGAAATTTAGTATTTCTCATTCCGAGGTGGGCAGCAGGAGTTGCTGGTCTTCTGGCAACCACATTATCTGGGTTTCTATCCCGCTCGGGAAGACACATACATTCCTGTACTGCCCGTATTGGGCAATCAGGTTGTATGGCGCTATAAGAAATGTATATGGCTGTTCTTCGTTAAGTAGTTTGTGAAATTCATGGCATAGCTGTATCCTTTTTTCCATATCGAAGCAGACTCTCATCTCCTCGATGAGCCTGTCCGCCGTATTGTTCTTGAAACTGATGTGGTTGCTTGATGCCACCCTGTCCGCCTCCGCCGAATGCCATAACTGATAGGGATCGTTCTCAAATCCCATAGCCCAGCCAAGTGTGCATGCCTCGAAACTCTTGTTTTCGAGCCTCTGTATATATACTGACCACTCGAGGGAAACGATATTCATCACCACTCCTGCTTTCGCCATGTCCTCCTTGATGATCGGCAGCATTCTCAACTGCGTCTCTCTGCCAGCGACTGAAAAAATCGTAAACTCGAACTTCCTGCCGTCCTTGTCAAGTATTCCGTCATTGTTCGTGTCCTTCCAGCCCGCCTTCGCTAAAAGCTCCTTCGCCTTTTCCACGGAGAACGGATATGGTTTTATGCTTTTGTCGTAGTACGGTGTGTCCATGAAGAACGGCCCGGTGGTGATTCTTCCTAGTCCATAGAAAACTTCCTTCAGAATTCTCTCCCTGTCAACAAGATGCGTAAGTGCCTGGCGCACAAGCTTGTCCTGAAAGAGTGGCATCTTCATGTTGTAGCCGATATAAGAGTATGAACGTCCGGGATACTTGAACTTCTTCAGGAATCCGGTTTTTTCGTCAAACTCGGGAATGTTGGTGCGAGTGACCCACTGCTCT
Source organism: uncultured Lentisphaerota bacterium (assembly GCA_903872565.1). GTDB lineage: Bacteria > Verrucomicrobiota > Lentisphaeria > Victivallales > GWF2-50-93 > CAIQLG01. The sequence continues at coordinate 29,325 of CAIQLG010000551.1, forward strand.
GGCTCAAGATTTATCCTGTCAACCTTCTTTGAAAGAAGCGTCTGGAACTGGGTGTTCGGATTCTTGATTATCTCGAAGACAACATACTCGAGCGGAGGATTTATCCCGTATTTTCTGCCAAAATATTTGTCAAATTTTTTCAGAACCACTCTCTGATCCTTCTCCCATTTCTCGAACCTGTACGGGCCACAGCCGACGATCATCCTATTCCGCTCGTGGTCGTCATTGAACTTCTTACCGTCGAACGGCCCGTCATAGCTGTGATACAGATGCCTTGGAAGTGGATTGAGCTCGAGTGTTGTAGACTCGGAAAGGAAATATGGTTTCTTCCAGATCACCTTGAATTCGTAGTCGGAGACCACTTCGATCCTGTCGAGATCCAGCAGGTAGGAACGGATCGGAGCGGAGTCGGTGTCGGGATTTTTCACGGCATCCACATAGAACTTGAAATCTTCCGCCTTGACTTCGACATTCTCCCATTTCTTGCCGCTCACGGGATCAGTGAAATCGTGCCAGAGGATTCCCCTGCGGAGTTTTATGGTGTAGGTCAGCTTGTCTTCGGACAGTGACCAGCTTTCGGCAAGTTTGGGTTCAAATTTCTCGGGATGTTCGAAGTTTCTGTTAGCTAGCGAATCGGTGGCATAGCCCCATATGGTCGAAACAAGAAACTCATTGTTTACAAGAGAATTCATATTCTTGGTGTCGGCACCTGTCGCGATTATGATCCGCCCGCCATTGACGGCTTTCGGATCATAGAACTTCTTGTTCGCAATAGGTTCGGCGGCGGACTGATCCAGATCTGTTTTCCCTGCTGCGACACCACCATGCATCTGGATATCGTTGAGCTGTTTCTCCACATTGCCGATCTTGTTTTGAAGCTCCTTCATCTCAGAGGAAATGCTTTCCGCCCTGAACCTGAGCAAATCAACCGACTTCACAAGGGCAACTCCCGTAACGACCATCACGATAACAATTATCACAAGGACAACGCTCAAAAAAGTGTTTTTTTCTTCCATCTAAATATCAGCTTTCTTAAGGATTTTCTTGCATATCATCAAAGATATTCCAAGCTCGGCCAAAATCAAGGACTGGATATCCAACACCCAATTTCCATATTCCTTGACCTGACAGCTATGGGGTGGAATCCTATCTACTATACGCATTTTTACAGACCGCCGATTGCCAAAAAGTAGGCCAAGTCTCGACCTGTCCCTCATGGTACCGCGAATGCAGGACGACGTGGGATGAGACTGGCATTTTTTGTGGCGGCTTCATCGAAGCCAGCCCTACTTTAATGCACAACATTAGGCGATATCACCTTAGCTCACGTCAAGCAAAATGCGTATAGTAGACAGGGGGGGTGGAACCCGACCCTCCATCGATAGCAAAAAAATAGAGACTTTGACACACTACGTACACATTACAAAAAAAACTTTTTTTTATTGAAAATTTATTGAAAATTTATTTGGTAGGCTTATATTATTGACCAGTTTAGTGAATATTTTCAGTAACAGTAAAACAAAGGAGAAGGACGATGAAGAAAATCGTAATGCTTGTCGGAGTGGTTGTCGTGTTCGGATTTGTAACGGGTTGCACAAGCACACACATCAGCCAGTACAGTGCGCCGCTCGAACTCAAAGTGCAGACAGACAAGGCACCAGTAGTCGAGGTAGGTGAGGAAATCAACGGTCAAGCTACCATACAGAGAATTCTTTTCTTTAGCTGGGGTCCGAGCAAATTTGCTGATGGAGTCAATTACGGCGGGTCGGAAGCCGGAACAGGTCTCTCTCTTCTCGGTGACACAATGGGCGCAGGAAAAGCAGCAGCGGCATACAATGCCTGTTTCACAAACAAAGCTGATATCCTTGTGGTTCCTCGCTATGAGATTGAAGACGAAAACTATTTCGTCTATCAGAAGACCCAGTTCAAGGTAAAAGGGAACAAGGGAGTATTCAAGGGTCTCAAATAACCTTTATACATGACTTTATTAAAAACCGCCCCCGTGGGCGGTTTTTTTATTTTAATCGTAACCCAAAACCTTATCTCACTGCATTTCCGGAAACCTGAACTTCTTTTATGTAGAACAGGAACGGGAACGGGAGCGGGAACATCATGCTCCTCACGTTTGAAACAAGATCAACCGTCCTTGTCGCGCCCATCGTCTTGCTTTTCTTTGTGAGCATGACAACAACAGGATCAAGCTTCACTGTGTCCGCACCGAGGAATTCAGCACTTCCGATGTTGTCGGTCGAACCGGCGATGAGGGGAACCCAGAGGAAATAGAATCCCCAGTTGTCGGCATTGATGTGTGCCACCTCCTGTGATTTGTCGACATCAATCTTCTGCCCGTTGAAATTCTTTGCTGTCTGGATACTCGCGCATCCGGCAAGGACCACCATCGCGATCACTGCCATGGCCGTTACCATCATTGTTTTCTTCATACTTCTTTCTTTCCTCTTTACGGCTTGTTTTATTTTTATTTACCTCCGGCACAGCCGTTCTTACACCAAAAGTAAAATCAAAACTATATGACAGTAACCCCGCAATACCCTAAAGTCACATCAAAAAAAGAGTAAAGTCTAATTATTACGGAATTGTAAGATTCTGGAGCCTCAATATTGATTTTTAAACTCCGGATGTTAAATTTCCCCTCCTCGAGAAATTTAACATAACTTTTGGAGTTTAACATGCAGGTCATAATTCGCCCGACAGCCGAAGCAGCCATCCAGCTTGCCGCCAGAATCATCGAAAAAAGAATAAGACAGTTCCCCGACACCACTCTCGGCCTCGCCACAGGAGTCACAATGGAAAGACTCTATGCCATTCTCACCGACTGCCACAAGAACAACGGGCTCGACTTCTCTCTCGTTAAAACTTTCAATCTCGACGAGTACATCGGCCTCTCCTCCACGGACGAATGCTCATACAGATACTACATGAACCAGCATCTCTTCAACAAGGTCAACATAGATCTGCGGAACACCCATCTCCCAGATGGAATGGCATCGGACTTGAAAATAGAATGTGAAAAATACGAGAAAAGAATCAAGACAGTAGGCGGAATAGATCTTCAGCTTCTTGGAATTGGCAAGGCAGGGCACATCGGTTTCAATGAACCGCTCTCAGCACTGAGATCGAGAACGAGAGACAAATCCCTTACCCCCATGACTATTGCGCAGAATTCTCCACTGTTCAAAAGGTCGGAGGATATGCCAAGAAGAGCGCTGACAATGGGGATAGGAACAATCCTCGAGGCAAGAGAACTCCTCCTGATTGTCACAGGTAAATCGAAGGCTGAGGTCCTTGCAAAAGCAGTGGAAGGCCCAATCACCTCGATGATCTCGGCAAGCGCCATCCAGCTGCACGAGAGATGCACAGTGATAGTTGACGAGGCCGCCGCCGAACGCCTTCAGGCGAAAGACTACTACTACTGGATTTTCGAAAGTGAACCCGAATGGGAGGAATACAGGGAAGAAATCTGAAAAGTTTTTCAGTGTCCGCATTTCCAGGTCATTGAATTCTGCGAATCTCTCCTCGAAAAGTCTCAGACGAAGAAAGATTTATTTCAGACTTCCTGATCCGCCCTAATTCTGTATTCTGTGTAACTACCTTAAATTCAATCTGTTAATTCCAGTTCTGGCGTGTCAGCTCTTTTTTGCAAGTGGAAAAAAGGGATGTACCTTTCCTTAAAAAAACAACGCC
>CAIQLG010000552.1 GCA_903872565.1 uncultured Lentisphaerota bacterium
ATTTAAACCTAAAGTAACGATGAAACTGTGGGAACAGTTTCAAGCTTGCCTCCTCTGGGGGCAAGCCACAAGCCGCCCTTTGGGTGGCCAAGGCAAAGCCACGTCCTTTGGGCGTGGATTTTTACTAAGGTTGTCCCAGGAAGTGGAGTCACACTTGGAGATGATGGAAGGGTTCTTGGTACCACGGATGGAGTATCAGATATAAAGATAGCCAACAGCACAGCCTATTGCAATGCCGAATGCACACTTAATCAGGAAGACACCCTGCATAAGCTTAAAATCACTGGGACATACTCGACGAGTGGAAGCGGTTCAGGTGGGAAAACGCCAACTTGGGATGCCACCGGAACCACAGGGACTGATATAGAAGTTGATCTTGTTGTGGCAGATTCCGACAATACAATCAATCCTAAAATCTGTCTGAATGCTCAAAATGAATGCAAAAAGGCGAAATTCAAAGCGGTTGTAAAGCCTGATAATTCGACTGCTACAGTCAGTGTCCAAGAGGGAAGCGTTTCTGTAAGCCCCACATCTGTAAAAGACGGCGACACTGTTGAAGTGACAGGAAATGCAATTGGCAAATATGTCCTTAAAATTTCCCATGATATGCAACCAATCGTTTCAAAAACCGTGGAAAGCGTCGTGTTTGAACTAAAGTATTCTAATGAAGACAAAAATCTGTCAACGACAGAAGACTATGCATGGAAAGATGAGGATATTCTAGCCAACCGGAAAGGTCCACCAACTTACTGGCAACCCAATGCATATAGTAATAATCAGTATAATAGCCAGAAATATGATTACAATTCCTATGCAAAACAGATAATGTGCGGAACTGAATTCACATTTTCGCACCTTTATAATTTTGGGATAGCATCAAATCCCGGAGGCGCATTCAATGGAGATGTATCGGCGAATATAGAAGTTGTTTATGACGGTAACTTATTTCAATCGCAAAACTCTGATGTCAGCGCAACTGCTGCACATCATATAGTTACACAAGCAAGAGGGTTCAGCCTAAAGGGGGATTATTCAATCAATGGCACTATTTATAAGAAGTCACCTACTAATTCCATTGCGACTTTTCAATGTAATTCAAAAGACGCTTCACTTAGTTCCAATGCACATACCTGCACTCAAACCTACCAACCTGATATAAAAACAGAAGTAAAACTTAACTTTACCATCACACTAAATAATTTTAAAATAAAGTAAAAAACGAGGGAATATAGTGAAAACGAAATTATCAACATTAATCGTGGTTCTTTTGATTGCATTCGTCGCTTATACTGAACAGGCAATACATGTAACATTCGGCTTTGAATTTAGCAAAGCTCCACATGAAAAGGAGAAGATCGAAGTTGTTAAAAAATATATCAGTATTGATAATGATAAACTCAGGAGAACAATCTACTACAATTGCCTGTCATGGATCAATGAGCCTCAATATTGCCAGGAGGCTTATCAATTATTACAGAACGCTGGGATGAATGAATTTGCTTATGAATTTCTTACTGCCAAAGGGATTAATAATTCTCTTTGCAATTGGGCTGTTGATGAACTTCTGAAGCTGAATGATGAACAATTAAAAAAAGCACTGGGAATCTGTGGGTTATTTCAGGTTACGGGAGTAGATTTTAAAAACAATCCTTCCTGTTTTAGAAAATGGATTAAGACTGTAAGAAAAGCTCTTCCAAACCTTGACAGAAGCGATGAAGCTACTCTCAGAAAGTGTGTGCTACAAGAAAAAGATTCATGTGTACGTCTTTTTGCTTTATATGTTTTAAATGTGAGAGAAGAGAAAAACACAGAGAGCATTATACCATTGTTTGTCGATTTATTCGGAGATGAAGACAAAATGGTGTCGGAATCCGCCAAGAATTCTCTTTGCGGGTTCTCTAGCCTGCAGCAAGGCGAAAAATACGATTATTCAAAATGGAAAGATTGGCTTAAAAATATTCATAAATATCTTCCCAGTTATGAATTAAGCACGAATCAGGAACTGATGAAAGCCTTTAAGGACGGGGATACGGGAGTCAGGTCTTTCGCAATAACCCTTCTGGCAAACAGAGCGTTTTTCGGAAAATATTCTAATGCTTCGGACATGGAGATTTTTTTTTCCAGCATAGTTAAATCAGGTGAAGACAAATTCAAGGATAAAGCCAAAGACGCCATCGAACAAATGGGAAACCGAGAGACGTACAAAAAAAACATGTTGCAAAATGAGAAGCTTAAATCCGAGTGAAAAAATAGCGATTTACAAAGCCGTATCGTAAATCATTCATCCGCTGAATTTGACGGGTTTTCAGTCAGATTCGAGGCTACGACGCCAGATAGAAGCCACCGACAAGGAAATTGACCGCTGACGAACAGAAAGCATATCTATTTATGGCGAACAAACTACAAAGAGACCATGAGAAGTAGAAACGGATGATCCAGACACTGCTTGATGAAAACTTGATGTCCTAGAAGGAACTGGCTGTCAGATGCGGAATATCAGACCCGACCGTCTCCACTGGCTCAAATGATGTCAGAAGTCCTGGAATTTACGCAAGACGGCATATACTTGAATTAGTTGAAGATACAAAGATGCAGAGAGACAGGGACAATGATCTGCTTGGCTCGGTAGTGTCTCTTCAGGACAGCAGTTCGAGAAGATGATAAAGGGAATGTCAAAGGGACAAATCAGGAGGCTTGAGGGACAATGGGCAAAATAGGCAGGGCTGAAAAGGTGCGGGTGCTTTTAATTTTAACGGATCCACAGCAATCCATTTATCCAATAATCCATGGGACGATACTGGAAAAAGGATACAAAGGGATGAAAAATAATTGTTCAAGGAAAGGAGATCTTGCGCTTCTGCCATGCCAGTTGTATCAGGCAGGTTATGGCATGCTTTCGGCCCGTGTGGGCCGAAAAGCGATTTCTTATCAATACCCATCGGTAAAGTTTCAAATAGGAGTAAGGCATGAATTTTAAAAATCTAATGACTCGGGCGCTTGAGCTGGGAATGGCGGCGGATTACCGCGGGACCAAAAGAAGCATGGAATGTTGCGCAATGGCGGCGGAACGAATTGCCCGACAAAAAATCAACAATCGGCACACGGCCCGGCAGATTATCAAGGAATGGCCGGTTTATGTTGACACGGTGCATAATTATGGCAGCCTCCAAACTCCGGTGCGAAAAATCATGGTCGGGATCGATATGCCGCCCGCTTCGGTTGTACAAGCCAAGGAGTTGAATGAAAAAGGCTGGGGCATCGACCTCCTTTTCGTGCATCACACCGTTGCCTTTGATCAGCGTCTGCCCTGGCGGCTGCTGCCGTTTTTCTGGCCGTCACTTTTAGAACTCGACGCTTCATCACTGGCAACCTATTTTGACATCCCTCAAGTCGTCGCCCGGAAACTTGCTGGGATGAGCCACCGCGCAATGGAACAACGTCGACGGGAGAAACCGCCGTTACGTCGGCCCTCTTTTACTCTCGAGCAGGCATTTTCATGCAAATTGGCCAAAACTTTTGACTTGCCGCTTTTTTCCTGTCATACACCCTGCGACAATCTGCTGCAGCAAAGCATCCGGGAAATTCTTGATGGCGCACCGCGCACTGCCGGCGAAATGATCGAGGCGACCCTGGCAATTCCGGAATATGCCCGCTTCCGTCGAGAACGATTTAAAGCACCAGAAATCATTGTCGGCCGGCTGCAAAATAAACTGGGCAAAGTCTGGGCTGCCTGTACGTTAACATTGAGTCGTTGCCTGAACGAAGAATTTATAAAGGAACTCCGGGCCGCCGGTTTTTCCAGTATCATCGGGATACTACTAGGTCGGCAGGAAGTATACCAGGCAGCAGCTAAATACGGGATGAATGTCATTATCCTGCCACACGACCCCTCGGACTGTCTCGGCATAAACCGGATGTTTGATGGGATTGCCAAGGGGGAGAAAATAGATGTGCTCTGTACCGGTGATTTTTTTCGTTCCGACATCACGACAGGCAGTAACCGAAATTAATTTGGGAGACAGTAATTGCTATGAAAGAACAGCATAAACAAGCGGCCAGGAGACAGCGGCGCATCATTTTCAACAACGACGGTGATGATGCGAGAATTAGGGCTTACTCCAATGATGCGCCAGATGTGGCTTCGCGTCAGGCTTTGCTCGACGTGAGAACTTCCGCGCTGGCCGGATCCCAGGTGGATTCCATATTCTATAACCGGGTGAATCTGTTCACCGATTACGTGCCACCTGTCTTGAAATATGGGATTGAACCCTTGAACGCGATGGCGGATTTCTGTCGTCAGGAAAAAATGGAGATATTCTGTTCTTTCCGGATGAACGACATTCACGACGCCAGCGACTGCCAGCCTTTGTCACCTTTTAAACGTGAGCATCCGGAATGTTTGTTGGACATGCAGGACAACAATCCTCCGTATGGCTGCTGGTCCGGGGCGGATTACGGACACCCCGCGATCCGGCAACGGGCGTTTGAGGAAATCCATCGAATTTGTCAGTGCCATGACATTGACGGCATCGAGTTGGATTTCTTGCGGCACCCGGTCTTTTTCAAGCAGCACGCCCTGGGGAAAACCCTGGGCCAGGAACACCGGGATGCGATGACCGATCTGCTTCGGCGGATCCGCACGATGACCGAGAAAATCGGACTACAGCGCTCCCGTCCCCTTCTTGTCGCGGTCCGCGTTTCCGAATCCCTTGCGTATGACCAGGCGATCGGCCTGGATGTCTCGGCCTGGTTAAGCCAGTATCTGGTTGACTTGCTGGTGGCCGGAGGCGATATTCTCCTGGAGCCATGGGCACACATGGTGCAACTCGGGCACCAGTACGATGTGCCCGTATATGCGTGCTTGAGCAACTCCTGGGCGGAGGGGCTCGGAGCGGTGGTGGGTGCCGAGGAATGTGCAGGGATTAAACGATATGAAGCCAAAAAGCGCAACAGCATCGAGTCCTACCGGGCTCGCGCGGCAAATGCCTGGCAGGCCGGGGTAGATGGTATTTACCTGTTCAACTGTTTTGACCCGTATCTTTCGCTCTGGCACGAACTCGGCGATCCCAAGACACTGGCAGATCTCGATAAGGTCTACTATGCCAACCCATTGGGCTACAATTCCTTGCAGCACTTAGGTCTGAAGGATGGCGAGCGGCTCCAACAGTTGCCGACCCTCTCACCCGGCAAACCGGAAGAGCTCAAACCCGGCCAGCCCCTTCAAATTCCGCTGGAGATTGGAGAAGACGCGAACTGCCTGAATACCGGGGGGATTTGGCCGCAGTCCCTGCTGCAAGTTAAAGCCGGAAACGTGTCGGACGGCGGAGCCGTCAGCGTGGTGTTCAATGGCCGGCGTTTGAACCGGGGAGTCTGGCGCGAAGGACAACTGGAGATTGAGGTTCCGAAAGAACTGATTAACCAGGGAATGAATCAAATCGAGATGACCCTCGACTCTGGAGCATCCACGCCCATCAGCGTGCAGGATCTGATAATGATCTTCCGCTATGAAGATTCGTCGGATGCCTACTGTTTCTATGGTCCTGCCGCCAATGCGATGAAGGCGTTCATGGACTATTCCAAGGCTTCCGGTCCGCTCATGGGCAAAAACACGGAATCGTTGGATAAAGCACTGGAACTGCTGGCGGTTGCGCGTAAAGTCGCCGGAGATACGATCTACGGCAAGCGCATCGATCTGGCTTTCGAGAGCCTGGCACTGTTCAAAAAAGGCAGGGAACAAAGGATCG
>CAIQLG010000553.1 GCA_903872565.1 uncultured Lentisphaerota bacterium
ACTCTTGTTCCAGCGTCTTATCGAGAACTCTGTGCGAACCCCACCGGCAACGTACCGTTCCATCTCAAAAGGCCTGCGTAACAAGCATGAAAAACACAAGCCGTAGGGGGTACTTTAGTCAAGGAGATACCCCAGTAAATATATTCATCCATCATGCCCATGGCAGCAAGGTTCGTCTGAGGATCATAAAAGATTTTATAAATGAAAGAATCTTTCTCAAATGGATTGTCCGATTCTATACATTTTTTAAATGGTTTCGAAAATAACTTTCTTTGATCATACAAATAAGATTCTGGAAATTTACCTTTTGAAAATTCAACAGCTTTAGCTTTAAGCGTTTCAAAAGATTCATCATCTGATGTCGCATCCTGACCGAAAGCGTAGACACAGAGCAATAATGCAATAAATTCAATCCAAATTCTTTTCATACATTTTCTCATTATATTTTGGAAATCCCTATGTAATTTACTATAAGGAACCACATCAAATGAACTCTAAATACATTAAATCATCCTGCAAAAAATGCAACTGGAAAATCGTCCTGAAGCAATCACCGGATAGCTTCTGCCTGACACCGCCTGGACAACTCATGAAACATTTCTGCAATAAAATTCCAAAAACATGTCCAAAATGTGGGTCGGAACTTAAAACCAAGGAAGCCAGCTTCTTTGACTACGCAAGCCCTGTCCAATGGGGCAAACGAATATTTAATGGTAAGCGTCAACTCCTTGAACTTTTGAAAAACCGGCCAAAATAAGGTTTTTCCCTGCCAATATATATTATTCCAACCATATCCCCATACCCTTTAAAATCGCCGTTAAAATTCAAATTTCCGGTTACTCCATCGGTTCTCATGGTGACATTTTCACGGCATGGCAGGCAGGTTCAGGAGATAGACTAATTTGAAATTATAGAATTGTGCGGGGGCAGAGAGGCTCCGCACCATTTTTTAAAAATGAATTTCAATGCCTGTTTTTGTGATTTCCTCAATAAAAGGATCACCTTTTTTAAAATAATTGGTTGGAAATGTTTTCGGCTGGATGTTCACATGTTTGTGCAGGGCTTTTACAAACAATTTTATATCTTCGAAACCCACTCCTATAAATTTATCGGACACGAGAGCTATATCAATATCCGAATATGAACGCTGTTTGTTCTTGGCGAAAGATCCGAAAAGAATTACTTTTTTCAGTTCAACACCTGAATTTCTGACATCTTTAGCGAAATCCTCAGCTATTCTTATCGCAGTTTTTCTTGTAGCCACTTTCTGCATTGTCTGACCCTTGTTAGAATTTCCTTGGTTTTATTTTTATCACAGAGTTTATAGGCGGCCTGTGTATAGTCCGGATAACGTCCTTCAATCTGAAAATCGTTCATTTGGAAAAGAAAATCTTTCATCTCATCAGGAATTTCAACTTTTGCGTTGTCAAGGATGAACACGAGGTTGTGGATTTTTGGCACCTGATTCTCCTTACTGTTCTTAACCCAGACGGCTTTTGCTAGTTTTTCAAGAACAAGGTGTGCGAAAAAAAGACAGTGGACATAGTCTTTGGACTTGAACAGGTGGCCGACAACTTTCCAGTCCTTTTCAGAAGTATCAATCCAATATTTAATTATCTCTTGTTTCGTCATACCGAATAAACCTGTTTCCCATTTGCTTACAGCATAACATAATCTATGTGGTGATTAAAACAAGGCGATGGCGAAAATGATGTTTATTAGAGATTTTACGGTTACTGATATTTTATTACAAGAACCAATATGGTGGGTTCTAATCTATCTGGAAATAATCTTCAATTTAACCTATTCAAGGAGAATAATTTTTAGTTTCAAAAAGTGACAGACCAACTTTTTCAAATCCTGCAATTTGTACCCAATTTCCAGCCCTATTTTTATTTTTCCATTTTTATTCCATTATTTCCAGCAGACAAAGCAACAGGTTCAAAATGAAGTTCAATAACTGATTCTGTTGAATGAATGCTTGTTCCCAGTCATGGGTCAGGAATGGCCTGTGGCTGGGAGTTTCTATTTATAAGATAATTTTGGACGGTTTTGGTGTGCGTGGATCTCCAATGACGAGTTTATATAGTTTTATTTCCCGTTTAAATGATTTCGCCATTTCGCACAATGATTTTGCCATTGAGTATGTTTCCATATTCTCTTTATCTTATTTCTGATATTTAGATTCGTAAGCATGGCATTCAAACTTCTTTTCACCTTGTTGGTCGGCACGGTTGAGAATGCAGAGTATTTCTTCCTCTATATCATCGTCCTTCTTGCATGATACACACAAGCTTGGCTTGACAATAAGGCTGGGATTTATTTCAGTGCCATCATCCCGAAAGAATCCAGATTTTGGTTTATCATCCATTTTTTAAATATTTTCTTTTTGATTATTCGTTTCTTTTTGATATGACAGCGATATTTTCCACTCCATCAACTACGACAATATCTGAATCAATAATCCTAAATTGATTTTTTTTTGCCGCTAGGTTAGATTTTTCACTTGTTTTTTATTGAAATGCCCTCTATAGTGTTCATAGCGGTAAATACCGCTATGAAAGGAGCATAATATGGCATTTTTACGTGTAAGAGATACAAA
>CAIQLG010000554.1 GCA_903872565.1 uncultured Lentisphaerota bacterium
TCCGCTGAAAATAATAATGTCTCAAAATTCCACCTCTGGGGGGAATTTTCATTCAGATTTCCCGGGGGCAACCCTTTTTTAGCCACAACCCCTTTTTCTACGTCTCCAGTGCGATTGAAGCTACGAGTCAGAAAATCTGAAATTGAGCCACACTCGCCACGTACGTAACCTTCGCGGGAATCACGTACTGCGGTACGGCATCAATCACCAGTCGCACCTCTTGTCCCAATTCCACCCTCCCTGCCTGCGACGCTGGAAGAAAAAAGGTCATGTATACATCGCTGAGGTCGAACATGTTGAGAACCTTGCCTCCAGAAGGCAGCACTTCGGCAACCTGCGCAACGCGGTATTGCACGCGGCCATTACGCGGAGCCTTGAGGAGGCTGTCGTCAATATCCGCTGCTATACGGGCGACGGCGGCCTTAGCCGCCTCTATTGCCGACTCCGCTTCGGTCACCTGGGACTTCGCCACTTCAATCCCGGCTTGGGCAGAGAAAACCTGGGATCGTGCAGCAGCCAGGGCAGCCTGTGCGCTCAGCATTGTGGCGCGGTCATCATCAAATTGCTGCTCAGAAACAACCGCTTCCTTGACCAGTTTTTCCGAACGCTTAAAATGCGATTCAGCGGCAGTAAGTTTGGCCTGGCGCTGTTTGACCACGGCATCGGCGGTTATTTTTTCACTTTCGCGTAGGCCGACGGTAGAGGTCGCCGTCCGTTGCGCATTCTCGGCCTGGCGTACCTGGGCCTTTGCCTGCGCCAACTCCGCCTCAAGAATCCTGGTATCCATACGCGCCAGCACCTGTCCGACAGTCACGAAATCACCCTCGTCAACCATGATTTCTTCTATACGACCGGCCAGCTTGGTTGCAGCATCGATTTCAGTGGCTTCAATACGGCCGTTGCCACTGGCAAAGCCAGCACCAAGACTGGAAGGTTTCAGGGTAATCCAGAGCAGTATTGAAATCACTATGGCGGCGACTACAATGACCAATGTAAGCACGAGTGTGCGGATGCCGCTGTGAAAACCCCATTTGTTAAAGACAGGAGCAGGTACTACTTTGATTTCACTTTCGTTCTTTTTGCTGTTCATGACAGTTTCTTTTCTATGTTATTGTTGTGTTTTTGAATATGGTCAATCACTTGAATCATCTTGATTTTCATCGATGACTTGCTTTTGGATTATCCCGGGAGGGGCCTTCAGTCAGCACCACCAGCCCTTAGGACTTCACCGAGATGTCGCGTCGATTGTTGCATATCCCCCATAGACTGCTTGCTTTCTGAGCCGTTTGGATTGGGTTCCTCTTGGCGGTTCCCCGTCATTTCTTCCGGCACTATGTCTGCCAGATAAGATCATATGCCGTGGCTGAACCTCCTGCCATGGGGTGAACACCTATTTCTTTATAGGATGAAACCCTACCATGATGTATCATATCGTCAGAGATGATGATCGGGTCCTTCCATGATGGAAGCCGGGAATCCGGTGCCGTCTTCCGCCGATACCTAAAAAAAGGACCAGCCATTACAGGCCAGCCCTTCCACCCCAATCCTACGCCAGCCCGAACATCTTCGCCAGCCTCTGACAGCACTGCTCTGCCACTGCGGGGGTGTCTTTGCCCATTGCAATTCCCCGCTCCGGCATTATCTTTCCCGCATAACATGTAACAAGGGCGTTTTCAGAATATATGTCCATCATCTCGAAACTTGATCCGGAACGGATAAGGAAGCTACAGCAGAAGATTGGCGAGACTTCCCGCTGTTTCTCCGACGTATCCATTACAAGGGAGATGTGGGAAGGGATTGTGAAGGAATACGGCATATGCGGATCTCCGGTAGAAGTTGACGCGGAACTGGGAGAATATCACTGGGAAAATCCGGATGGAACTGTCAGGCTTATCACAAAAGGCGATCCGAGGGAATCCGACAAGCCTATCACGGAAATCACAGTATTTGCCAGATAGGGAGCTGTGGATTGAATTGGGAGAGTAATCCAGTAAATGGCCCTCCCGAAACCATCCAGGGACATTTTTGATGGACCATAAGACTAAAAAATTAAGGAGGGCTTCGCCCGCAGCCCAAATCCGAAATCCGAATATCTAAATCCTAAACAAATTCAAATGAGTCAAACTCGAAATTTAAAACGGAGCAAATCAAATGGAAAGCTTGCATTTATTGTTTTGATATTTGGATTTTGAGATTCGTTATTGTTTAGGATTTAGATTTTACATACGATTAAAGCATAGAACTTTATAACAAAGACACAGGAGATAAAAATGATATTAGGAGCAGTTTTAAAGTCGGGGCTTTCAATTTTTGCCGTTCTGGCGTTTTCGGCGTGTGCCCTTGGCGAAGTCACCACCATTGTGGAAAAAGTTGAGGCATCGGATGAATTTCAGAAGCCTGAAAAACCTGCTGTTGCGGGGCTCGATGACCTTGAAAAAATGGTCAAGGAAAAAGAGGAGAAAAAGGCCGATCAGGACAAGACACGGCAGGAGGAGGTGCAGAAGGATGACAAGCTGAATGCTCTGAAAAAGGCCGGGTTCGCCACAGACCTTGCCCAGTTCCACAGAATATTTGATTCGGAGCAGTCAACCGATGAGATTAGGGGATTGGCCTGGTCCGCCCTGACAAGAAAATGGAACATCGCGGTCGCACCCGATGGCTACCGCACCAACAGCCTGGTGTGGGATGACAGGACGGCGGCTCCAATACTGGTCGAGGGAAAAACCGTGGCGTTATCCGGAGGCGCATCGAGGGACGGGATATATCTGCTCGTCGGTCTTGATGACGGCAGAACTGAGGAGCTGCCAGATGCCCCCGCCGATCTTCTTACGAACGATGCCTATAAGACGGACAAGCTGATTATGCGGCGTATCCCCGCCGGAGAATTCATGATGGGATCGCCAGCCACCGAAGATGGACGCGCCAGCGACGAGCTTCAACACAAGGTGACTCTGACAAAATGCTTTTACATCGGAGTATTCGAGGTGACACAGGAACAGTGGAAGGTGGTAATGAAGTCAAAGCCTTCTCTGTTCAAGAACGCCGGCAAAAGTGCTCCGGTTGACAATGTGTCGTGGGACGACTGCCAGGAGTTCATAAAAAAACTAAATTCGAAGGCGGGGGGGAGTCTGTTTTGCCTGCCGACCGAGGCAGAGTGGGAGTACGCCTGCCGTGCAGGGACAGCAACGAGACTAAACAGTGGGAAATCCGAGTCCGATATGGCGGCGACGGGCTGGTATTGCGGTAACAGCGGAGTTTCATACGAAGGCGGATTTGATTTGAGCCCATGCAGTTGGGTCAAGGACAAGTCGAACAAGAATGCCGGGACACATCACGTTGGGATTAAGGCTCCGAACACATGGGGACTTTACGACATGCATGGGAATGTCCTGGAGTGGTGTTCGGACTGGTTTGGAAATTATCCGTCGGGGGCGGTCACGGATCCCTCCGGTCCCGCATCGGGTTCGGAGCGAGTGTTCCGCGGCGGAGGCTGGCTCGACGATGCCGTTGGCTGCCGGTCTGCAAACCGCAACTGTGGCGCGCCGGACGGCCCCGGACGCCACCTTGGCTTCCGCCTCGCGAGATCCGCAGGTCAGGAGTGAATTCAGGGTGAAGGAAAGATGATTCCCATCTGATCAGGAAACTCTTTGCCCTTAATTCTTTTCCCCACAATATTTTATCCTTTGAGAATGAATTTGTGCCATAACTTACCCTTATATGTTGAAATTTAGAAAAAGAGAGGGACAGTAAGAGTTGTGGCTAACAAAAATATTTTTTTGCGGAATATCTATGTGGTTTACATTTTTTTGCTGGATGGCCGTTGCCATATATTGCGGGGTTATGATCTTTCTCGGATTCCATACCCGGGTTCGCAGTGAGAAAGACGAGCCGAAGCCGAATTTCGAATTCTGGATGGCCAAGCGTGAACTTCCCGGCTGGAGACTGGGAACTTCGCTCGCCTCTGGCTGGCTGATGCTTGGTTGGATCGGCTTCGGAATGTCCCAGATATATCTTTACGGTGCCACCGGACTCTGGATTCTTCCAATTCCCTGGTTTGTGCTGTGCTTCATCATTCTCGCGATGGTTCCATATGTCAGGCGCATCCGGGCCGTCAGCCTTCCACAGGCGATGGAGAAGCGCTACGGGAAATCCGCACGGCTCATAGTGGCGCTGTTCTCCGTGTACGTATTCCTCTCCTGGACTCAGGCGGAACTTTTTGTCGGCGGAATACTGATGAGTAGTTTTCTTTCCGTACCTCCGTTTGTCTGCATGACAATTCTTGCCGCCACTGTCGGAGTGTATATGTGGATGGGCGGCTTCCGCGCCTCTGTCCTCACGGATATCACACAGTTCTTTCTGATGGCTTTTTTCATGATATTCCTCCTAGCTGCGGCATATATGGCGGCCAAGTCGGGAAGTGGCGGGAACATTCTTGGAAAACTTGCCGCCTCGACAACAGTTTATGGAGGGGCGGGAAACACTTTGAACCTCTTTGTGAACGGAATGCTTTTCCCGGTAATTCTGATGATAGGATATCTTCCCGGCTGGATGACTGAACAGGATCTTCTGCTCAGGATACAGGCCGCCCCGACAACACGCGAAGCATACAAGGGTGCCTTCACAGGATTTTTCCTGATCACTGTTTTTGTGATAGCCATTCCAGCAGTTGTCGCATTGTTCGCGATTGCCGCATTTCCTCCTGTGAACGGAATGGCACCCGGGGCAATCGGAGCCGACGCGATGAACATTATTCCGTCATTCATTTCCGTGCTTCCGGCTCCGGTTCAGGTTTTCATGCTGGTCGGAATCATGGGATGTCAGATGTCAACCGTCGACACATTTGCAAATGTTGCGGCACTTCCTATCTCCTATGACATTGTTGATCCCGCCCTTAGAAAGCGGGGGGCATCAGAACGGATGCGCCTCCATTCCGCGAGAGTCTTGTCTATCATTGCAATCGCGGCTTCCCTCTTTCTGGCATTGATCAGCAGAAGGCTCGGCGATGTCTATTACATTTCTTCAGGAGTGCTTTCGGCCTCCATTGCAGTCCCGGCCATTTTCCTTTTCTGGCATCGGACAACATTGCCCGGAGTCGTTGCCGCGTCGGTGACAGGATTTGCTGTGACAATTGGGATGTACTGGTTTGAGATGAAACATCTTGGAAGTGCAGAAATGTTCCCTTTATTTCTAAAGGGCTCGTTCGGATATATTTATGTCGCGGCAGGCGTAGTCGCCTCCGTTGCAGTTATTGTGCCCGTAAGCCTTCTTACCGCAAAGCCATCACCATTGCAACTTATGGAAGTTGACTCAGCCCCTTGCGACAGCATGTCCGAATTCGACAGGATTGTTTAAAGTGGACACTGAAAACGACAAAAATGTTTGTTATAATTCGCCGTAAGGGACTGAAGGCATTTTCTTCCGTCGCTTGAGCCAGATAAGCAGCACCCAGGCTGCAAATAAAATACTCCAGTAGGAAATGAAGACTGAAGGGCGCATGAACGGCACGCCGTCCATGGTGAAATCGGACAGCTTTCAGTTGTCATTTTTCCTTGACGGCGGCGGGAAATCCATCCTCCGTGAGTTTCGCCCCGAACCCGTCTTTCTTTCCAGGCGAGTCATCGAGCAGGATGAAGTTCCTGGGGTGGACATTGCCGGGCCACCAGTCAGGCAGATCTCTGTCACTCTCCCCCACTTCAAGTCTTAGAATAGGTTTCTCCTCCAGCACCTTCTTCATCACGAGGGTGCAGGAAAGTTTCGACTTCTTCACATCCCCGGACTTGCCTGCTATCATTTTCATCTCGCGGTCAGCCGCGAAGTTGTTCTTCGCGAAGGCGACAGAATTGGTTATTGCGATCTTGACCCTGCTAGCGCTGTCTCTCAGCTGGAAAAGCAGATTTCTGGAATAAAGGATGCATTTGCCGAAGTCGAACTCTCCGCCGTTGACCGAGAAAAGCTCCTCGGTGCCGCATAGGGTGCAGTTCCTGTAGACTAATTTTTTCCCGGGCGAATAGATATTTGTCGGGCCGATGCAGCAGTTGTCGAAGACTATCTCCGCCGTGTCGCTTTTTTCTGTAACGAAGCGCGAAATAATGGAGTCAATAAATATAGGGTTGACTTCCGTCCTGACTTCCCGCACCCAGAGATTCTTCACCACGCAGTCCTTGCCGGATACAACAACCCTGACATCGCAATATCTGCCCGGTTCCCCCATGATGACGACCTTGTCGGCGCTGACTCCGATCTCTTGGTACTCGTATTTGCCGGGCAGGAGAAGTATTGTCATCCCCTTCTTCAGCTCGCCAGGAAGCTTGGCGGGAGTGACGACGCCTTCCGATTCCGACGGACCGCACTTCAACGTTGGTTCTGAATTCTCCGTTCTTGCTTTCTTGATGTTCCTCTCGGCGTCCGCATTCAATGCGCTCTGAAGGAACAAGGGAATGAGGAGAAAGAAAAGAAAAATTTTAGGAAATGACATTGTTCTAATCCTCCATCGTCCATTTGATTCGTATACTTCCGCACTTTGAAACATGACTCATAAGATAGGCTAAAGCCTTTAAATGTCAAGTCGCCGTACGGAATGCGTAGACGGGGAACACTGAACGGAAAATCATTTATCATAAGAGTAACCGAGGAAAGTGATGAGAAAAGTCAAAAAATAAGTCCACGAAGGAGATAAAACAAAAAAAATATCGGAAATGATTTGCCTGGATGGTAGGAATACCATTTTGGAGTATATTTAAAAAATAAAAACGAAAAGAGGAGTGACGGTAAAAAAGGCCGTCACGGAATCAGGACATAGTTTAGTGAAGACTTACCTGTCGAGGAATCACTGATAGTCCCAAAAGAGAGGAAGTCGCATTATTATTCTTCCTCTTAGATAATTATACAAAAGCCCTGAACAATTAAGACAAGGAGGAATTAATGGATCACATGAGTTTACGAGAGAGGATTCTTGCAGTTTATCATGGAGAAAAGCCGGATAAGATTCCATTCATGCTGGATTTGTCGCACTGGTTCTACCACCGTAACCGGATGCCATGGGATCTGAGCAAAAGCTATGATTGCCCAGAAAAAGAACTTATTGACTACCATAAGAGGATTGGGGTCGGTTTTTACATGCCCAATCTGGGATCTTTTTACGATGTAAGTTATCCTGCAAATGTTAAAGTGACAACCACCAAAAGCGCTGACGGACAGGAAATCCGTTGGCAGATATCCACTCCAGCCGGAACGATTGAAAGAGTAAGGGTATGGGAAAATGACAATTATTCCTGGGGCATCCCTGAATGGTGCATAAAGAACGAAGAGCAACTGTTGATCCTTGCGGATGCGTTTTCCGCCAGAAAATTCCAATCTGACTGGAGAAAATATCGCGAATGGGCGAATTATGTGGGAGACACCGGAGTTGTCTATCTCGGCGCGGGATACAGCGCAATGGGGCAGTTGCTGAACTATTGGATGGGCGTAGAGGAATCCATATATGCGATTAACGATTACCCGGATACGGTAAGAGAAGTGGTGGAACGAATCAATCAGAACAACCTGCTGCAGATAGACCTGCTGGCGCAGTCCCCTGCGGAAATCATCGTGATGGGAGATAATTTTTCCAGCGATCTTCAGCCTCCGTCCTTTTTTGAAGCATGGTCGAAGGAGTATTATGCCGAAGCGATACGGCGTCTGCACGCCGCCGGCAAATATGTGGCGATTCACATTGACGGACGGTTGAAAGGTTCATTGGAGATGTTCAGTAAAATCGGTGCAGATTGCGCCGATGCCGTAACCCCGAAACCAACAGGAGATCTTTCGCCTGCGGAATGTCGCGCGGATGCCGGGGAACAGATGATACTTTCCGGAGGCGTCCCTCCTTGCCTATGGTTGAACAGCGTCACCGACGATGCATTTCGGCAGTCAGTCCTCGAATGGCTGGAACTGGCCCGGAGCAACCCGCGTCTGATCGCAAATGCCGGAGACCAGGTGCCCCCACATGCACTTGAGCACAGAATCATCATGATGAAAGAAATGGTTGAAGGATACGCTCTTTGAACAACTATCATTGAAAACTTAACAACATAAGGATGATATCAAATGAAATCAAAATGGAAGATGAGAGAAAGTAAAGTCTTGCGGAAGTTGCGTGACGGCGAAGTCGCGCTCTGCACCAAAATGAACCTGTCCGACCCGCGGGCAACTGAAATCGCCGCGATGAGCGGAGTCGACTGCGTATGGACCTGTCAGGAGCACGTAGGCAACGATTACCGTGTCATACAGGAGCAGATATTGGCTTCGAAAGCCCATGACTGCGATATCCTCTGCAGGGTTTCCAAGGGAGGCTACAGCGATTACATCCGCCCGCTGGAACTTGATGCGACCGGGATCATGGTTCCGCATGTCATGAGCCTCCAGGAGGCGAAGCATATCGTCAGGATCACCCGCTTCCATCCGGTCGGCCGCCGCCCGCTCGACGGTGGCAATGCCGACGGCAAGTATTGCCTGGTTCCACTCAATGAATATCTCGAGCAGGCGAATCGGGAACGGTTCGTGATCCTGCAGATCGAGGATCCGGAACCGCTGGACGAACTGGATGCCATAGCCGATCTGGACGGCTACGACATGCTGTTTTTCGGTCCCGGCGATTTCACACATTCCATAGGAGATCCCGGGAATTCTGACAACCCGCTGGTGCCGGAAACCAGAAAACGGATTGCGGAAGCTGCCAGGAAATACGGTAAGTTCGCAGGAACCGTAGGCGGGATTGCCAATTACAAGGAATTGGTCGACATGGGATATAGTTTCATCAGTATCGGAGCCGATGTCTGCGCGCTGGCCACGGCATACGCCGACATCGTCAAAGCCGTATCGGGGATAGACGTTCAATCAATCAAAAGTATTTACAAGTGAAAATTTCAGATTTCCTAACTTGAGGTGAATCATGTTACAGGTTGGCATAGGCAGAGAAGTCATTACCCCCTCCAGGGGGATACCGCTTTGTGGATATTTCAATCCACGTCCCAATACCGGGATACTTGATGATTTGTTCGTTCGCACTGTGATTTTCAAACAAAACAATGTAGTCAGCGGGCTGGTTGTTTTTGATCTGGCTTTTCTTGGCACAGATACCATAGAGAAGATCAAAGCCGGAATAAAGGCGGCCGGGATGAATTTTGGAGGCAATCTCATTTTCAGCGCCACCCACACGCACTCAGGGCCGTATCCGGACTTTCTCTTCGGAGTCAAGCCTGATCCCAAATATATGGAATTAGTGAAGGACAAGGCCGTCTCCTCCGTCAAGCAGGCATATGCCAATCTCAGCCAGGCTGAGCTTATGACTGGCAGTGTGAAAAACAATCCGCTGGCATTCAACCGGCGCTACTGGATGAAAAACGGGAAGGTATTGACCAATCCCGGCAAACTCAATCCGGATATTGTAAAACCTGAAGGCCCGGTTGACACTGAAATCTCTGTGCTTGCGGTCAAACAGGATGGACGGATAAGCGCCATCATTGCCAATATTGTCAATCACACAGATACCATCGGAAACGATTTTGTTTCCGCAGACTGGCCCGGACGCATGGAAAGAGCAATACAGAATGCCATCGGCTACGACGTGCCGGTTCTGACATTGATAGGATGTTCCGGAAACATCAATCACATTGATGTTTCAAATGGCGATGAATACTACAGCTATGCAGAAACCTGTCGAGTCGGTACAACTTATGCTGGGATTATTGGCGGCATATTGAAAAAGCTGAAGAAGCTGCCGGTTGCAAGGATTGCCGTAAGTTCCACAAAATTAGATATTCCTTACCGCACAATTTCCGATGTGGAAGTAAAAAATGCAAAAGCAACCCTCGCACGGATCGGCAATGCCGCTTCCGATGGAAATTTGACCAGTGAGGGGATTGCAACTGGCGACGGTCCGGTAGCAAAGTTTTTTGCCGAACAACTTGTGGAATATAAGAAAGTCTGTTCTGGTAAATCCCGCAGATTTACTCTGCTCAGCATCAAATTCGACGATGCATTGGCATTTATATCAATCCCGGGAGAAGCGTTTACGGAAATTGGACTGGAGATTAAAAAGCGTTCCCATTTCAAAAAGACCTTGCCAATATCGCTGGCAATGGGGGAATGCGGGTATATCTCGATGCCGGAATGTTTCAGCCGGGGTGGATATGAGATCCTTCCGGTCACAGGAGGCGGGCCCCGAGAGGACACCGCCAAACGCATAATCGCCGCCTGCATTGAGCTTTTAAATAAGGTAATTGCAAAAGTACCTTGAGCCGATGCAACGGCAACGGAGGGCGGGTTTTCTTACCCGCCAAGAGGGAGGAACTGCGGGTTGGAAAACCCGCGCTCCTTTAAAATTCGACTTTTGCAATCGGCTCAAATAAGTAGACGTAAATGAATTGAAAGTTATGCAATAAAATATAGGAGATTGAAAAAATGAATGTTCTCGAAAGTTTCTCGCTGAAAGGTAAAGTTGCGCTTCTTACTGGCGGAGCAGGTCAATACGGCAGACAGTTCACAGCCGCGCTGGCGGAGGCCGGAGCCGAAACCTACATTGCTTCACGCAACCTGGCTGAACTGGAAAAGGTGGCGGCTGAAGATCGCTCCCGCGGGTTCAAGGTCACTGCGCTGCAGCTTGACCTGGGCAGCGAGAAGTCTATTGCAAAGCTTCGGGACGACATCATCGGACGCAGCGGCAGATGCGACATACTGGTCAACAATGCTGTCACCCGTGTCGCCTGCGGCGGATGGAATAATCCATTGGAGGTGTTCGACCAGAGCCTGCACATCAACGCGTCCGCACTCTTCCTGATCACGCACCTCTTCGCAGAAGAAATGAAAAAAAATAAAAGTGGCTCGATAATCAACATCGGTTCGATGATGGGCATGATCGGAATTGAAATGGGAAACTATGATGGAACCGACATGTATCCCAACCCCTCCCCGGTTTATTTCTATGAGAAAGGCGGCATGATCAACTTCACCCGCTGGGCCGCCAGCATTCTCGGCAGCTACAATGTCAGGGTCAACTGTGTGTCACCGGGAGGCTTTGGGGTGCCGTCACATCCGGCGCAGTTCGTGAAGAATTACTGTGCCAGGACTCAGCTGGGACGGATGGCGAACGATACGGATTTGAAAGGAATCATAGTTTTCCTGGCTTCCGATGCATCCGTTTATCTTACCGGCGCCAATATCCCGGTTGACGGCGGATATACCGCGAAATAACACATGATACAAGGAATGGAAATGCCAGGACTTGTGCTTGGCACCGTCAAGCTTGGCCTTAAATACGGAATCGCGAACGCCGAAGGCACTAGACTTATTCGTTGGAAGTCTTTCCGCACAGGAGATATTATGCTGGAGCCTTGGCTTCAACATCTGGAGGGTCGGGTTCCACCACGACCGCAAATGGACGGCGTGGAAGCCGTCCCTCCAAGCATTGCGGAAAGACTTTCGCCCAGATTATCCAGGGAAGACGAGTCCACAGATCCAGGGATTATACAACTGCAATGAAAACAACAGCCATGCCGGAACCTCAGAGGAAACTCAGCGCCACTGAAACTGAAGCGGCAATCCGCATCATCTACATCTCCACGGCGCTCTATGGGATTTTAGAAATACTGCTTGTCAACGGTTTCATGCTCCTCTATTTTTCCGCCATAGGCATTCCAAGCGAACGCATTCTTCTTTATCTTGCAATTCCCGGCTTTAACGCAATTGTCACGCTATTATTGTTCGCCCAGTGGACTGAAAGGATCGGAAAAGTGCTGACCGGGGTGATTGGGCTTTCCATCTCGACTTCATCCGCTGTTCTGCTAATCCTCTGCAGCGTCTCAGGGAAGCATCTGGTGGAGCCTCTCATTTTATTGTCGGTTTCAATCTACGGAATCGGGTTTGGCATATATTTGAATTCATGGTTCCCAATGCTTTTGACGATAATCCCCGGAGAAAGGAGGGGGCGCTTTTTCGGTACGATGCGCCTGATCTACCAGTCGGTTGCAATAGTTTTCACATTTGTCGTCATATGGGTTTTGTCAAAAAATGCTTCCATCGGCATATTCCAGACGTTTCTGGCAATTTCCCTGATACTGAGAATAATCGGGATAATCCTTTATACCCGTATTCCGGAGCTGGAACGCAATCTGCATTCCAAGAGGACCTTCATTGAGTCTATCCTGCATTCAGTTGGAAGCCCCGGCTATATGCCGTTCTGCTCGTATGTTTTTCTCCTTTCGCTTTTCACAGGCGCATGCGTCTCGCTTTTCAGTCTTCTGGCCAAGGACACTCTGGGCATGTCCGAAGGACAGGTGATACTGATCGGCAACCTGACGACTCTCGGAGCGCTTATCGGTTTCTTCTCAGGCGGCATGATGGTGGACAGGATAGGCACGAAATATGTCTTTCTCCTATGCCATTTCTCCTTTGCCGTAGTTCTTATTCTTTTCCTGTTCAGGGACTTCATGTTCCTGCCTCTAATTGCGGTCGTGGGCGGACTTTCACTTTTGTTCGGACTTGTCCAGGCGGCATCTGGTGTGGCCATAAGTTCGGAGATGCTCGCCCTGACCCCGGCAGACAACAAACCGATGTCCACGGCCATCTGTTACTCGCTGATACTGATGGGAGTTGCTCTTTCAGGAACAATCTGCTCAAGGATGTTGAAACTTGGGATGCTCAGCGGATCATGGACTCTCCTTGGAAGCAGACTCGGTGCATATGATTCACTGCTTCTGGAATGCGGGACAATGGTTCTGCTTCTCACTGTGACGCTTGGCCTGGTTCCCTCAGTCGTCAAAAAGGTCCAATGGTATTAGTTCAAATATTGTTGCACAAAATATGTCGGATAGACAGGAGAGAGACGTGAAATACATAAAGGGAAGAATTGTCACGCCTGACGGCATAGTCGTCGGCGCCATCGCTGTTGATCGGGGAAGGATTGCGCATGTGGAATCTGCGGCCGGAACGTCCGGCGAAGTTCTTGATTACGGTTCAAACTTGATTGTTCCAGGATTCATCGATGTCCATGTGCACGGAATAGGTCCATATGCCATGCTTGGCGAAGACGATATTGTCGGTGCCGCAAAACTACAGTTGAAGTTTGGAACCACCGCATTTCTCCCAAGTATCGCAGGCATTCCCAATGCCGCATACATTGAGTTTGCGCAAAACATTTCGAGAGCTCAAAAATGCGCCAGAGGAACAGGCGCCACCATCATTGGCGCTCACTTCGAGGGGCCATTCATAAATCCTGTAAAAAAAGGAGGGATGGAAGCAAAACATCTACAGCCGATGTCCTTGGAGAAGGCACGTCAGTATGTCGACACCGGCATATTGAAATACATGACGCTTTCTCCTGAGCTGCCAGGAAGCGAAGAGGTGATCCGCCACTTGGTGCGGAACGGCGTGGCCGTATCGCTTGGACACACCAGGGCCACACGCGGAGAACTGCTCAGTGCCGTTGACGCAGGAGCCACCTCGGTCTGCCATCTCTTCAACACCTTCGACCGTACCGGCGAGATTGAAGGGGGCGTATGGAGACCGGGGCTTGTGGAATCCATCCTCGAGAACAAAAAGCTTTTCTGCGAACTTATCTGCGACATGCAGCACGTGATGCCAGAATATGTCCGCCTTGCCGAAGCCTCACTGCGCCCGCACCGATTCATGGCCATAACCGACTCGGATCTCGGAGCGGGGTTGCCACCGGGTGAATACCAAATGGTGGACGGACGGTGGTATTCCACCGTCAGCGGAGCTAGTCGCCTGCGGGATGAACCAGATAAAAACGGATTGGTAGGCAGCGTTCTCACCATGGACAAGGTATTTGCCAACCTAGTCAAAGTCTGCGGATTCGATGTTGTTGCCGCCGCCCGATATACCTCCACCAACGCGGCACGCATGCTGGGACTGGAAAATGAGATGGGTGCCATTGCACCAGGCAGGAAAGCCAATCTGGCAGTCTTAAATGAGCGGTATGAATGCGTGGCGGCTTTTGTCGAAGGGGAAAAACTTTATGGCAATTGATTTTCCCGAGGTATTAGTTCAAGTATTGTTGCACAAAATGTATCTTATAAACAGGAGAGAAACGTGAAATACATAAAAGGAAGAATTGTCACGCCTGACGGCATAGTCATCGGCGCCATCGCTGTTGATCGGGGAAGGATTGTGCAGGTGGAATCTGCGGACGGAACGTCCGGTGAAGTTTTTGATTACGGTTCAAACTTGGTTGTTCCGGGATTTATTGATGTCCATGTTCACGGAATAGGTCCATACACCATGCTTGGCGAAGACGATATTGTCGGTGCCGCAAAACTACAGTTGAAGTTTGGAACCACCGCATTGCTGCCAAGCATCGGAAGCATTTCCAATGCTGTGTTCATGGAGTTTGCGCAAAACATTCCGAACGCTCAAAAGCGTGCCAGAGGAACAGGCGCCACCATCATTGGCGCTCACTTCGAGGGACCTTTCATAAATCCGGAGAAGAGAGGAGCGATGGAAGCAAAACATCTACAGCCGATGTCCTTGGAGAGAGCCCGTCAGTATGTCGATACCGGCATATTGAAATACATGACGCTTTCTCCTGAGTTGCCAGGAAGCGAAGAGGTGATCCGCTATTTGGTGCAGAACGGCGTGGCCGTATCACTCGGGCACACCAAGGCCACACGCGGAGAACTGCTCAGCGCCGTTGCCGCAGGAGCCACCTCGGTCTGCCATTTTTTCAACACCTTTGACCGTACCGGCGAGGTCGAGCCTGGTGTCTGGCAACCTGGGCTTGTGGAATTCATCCTCGAGAACAAAAACCTTTCCTGCGAACTGATTTGCGACATGCAGCATGTCATGCCGGAATATGTCCGCCTGGCCGAAGCCTCCCTGCGCCCGCACCGATTCATGGCCATAACCGATTCGGCTGTCGGAGCGGGGTTGCCTCCGGGTGAATACCAGCTGCTGGACGGACGTTGGTATTCCACAGTCAGCGGAGCGAACCGCCTGCGGGATGAACCAGATAAAAACGGATTGGCAGGCAGTGCTCTCACCATGGACAAAGCATTTGCCAACCTAGTCAAAGTCTGCGGATTTGATGTTGTTGCCGCCGCCCGATATACCTCCACCAATGCGGCACGCATGCTGGGACTGGAAAATGAGATGGGTGCCATTGAACCAGGCATGAAAGCCAATCTGGCAGTTTTGAATGAGCGGTATGAATGCGTGGCGGCTTTTGTCGAAGGGGAAAAACTTTATGGCAATTGATTTTTCCAAGTGCGAAATCCGCACTCCAGAAAGTCCATTGGAACTCAAACGTCTGTATCAAATGCTGGCGGAGGTCTTTCCGGTCGAAAAGGATTTTTTTGAAGGGCTCATCGACGGCTCGCGTACGCTCTACAACTGGAGGCCATACACCTTATATCACGGAGATGAACCGCTGGGCAATGTTTCAGTGGTGATGTTCCAACTCAAGTCGGGAACCGGCTTGCAGGAAACCGCAGGCATTGCCTCGGTGGCCACACCGGAACGCCATCGCGGAATGGGGATTGCAAGACAGCTAATGGAGCACGTCTTAAAAAAGATCGATGGGCGAAATTTGCCAAGCGTCCTCTTTACTTCCATGCCGCGCGTCTATTCCGGACTTGGCTATCAGGTTGTCGATCAGGGAGTGATGCAGGTTTCCGTAAAGCCAATGGTGCAGGCAGACGGTCTAACCATCTTACGCCTTACACGCCTTGACAGCGGAGACCTTGCAACAATTGAAAAGCTATATTCCGGGCTGTTGCCGTATGATGGCAAATTGCTCCGCGATCAAGAATGCTGGCACCACTACGCATCTGCCGTAAACAACAGCAGCAAGACGGAATTCGCATTCTGCAGGCAGAATGGCAGCACACTGGGCTACGCGCGGCTGGAGCATGAAGCCGACCGGATACTGCTGGACGAATTTTACGCTCCTGCCGCCTCCCGTGAAGTTAACACCGCACTATGGAACTGGGCGTGTGAAGCGGCTGGGGAAAAAAGCAAAAAAATAATTTCACTGGCACTCCCACCAGCACATGGGCTATGGAATCTATTGAACCTGGAGGGGCTGGCGGCGAAACCGGAAACCGGCATGGAACGCGAAGTGTTCATGGTGCGGATGCCGATGCGCAAACCTCTTGAATGGTTGCCGGGACTGCGCTGGCCACTGTCTGGTAAGTTTTAATCGAGCCAATTGCAAAACTCTAAGTTCCGAAATTGGCATTTCCCTTTGCGGAACGGCTTATCTTCTTCCTGTACTCGCGAGGTGATACCCCGGACAGCATGTGGAACCGCCTGGAGAAATAATTGCTGTCGCCGAAGCCGCATCTCAGCGCGATCTCGCTGATGTTCAATGAAAGGTCTCCGAGAAGTGTTTTCGCCCGGTCAACGCGGAATCCGATCAGCCGGTCAACAGGACTTTGACCTACGGCTTTCAGAAATATGCGGTTGAGCGAACTTTTTGACATGCGTGCGTGACTTGCCAAATCTTCCAGAGTCATGGCTTTGTCGCAATTGTTCTTCATATGGGTCAGCAAGGCATCTAATTTTACCAGTTCGCGGGAGCGCGGCGAGTCAACATTCATATATTGCCGAGACAAATAGACAATCAATTCAAGAAATCTGGCGACCACCATTGGCCAATATCCAGGCAAGCGCCCGGCTTCCTCTTGTCGGATGTTCTCCACCATCTCCACGGCCTTGCCAAGATGATCAGCATCCAGGTGGAGCCGGCTGGAAAATCCATGCGCCGAACGCATTGCAGGTTCAAGCTCAAATAATGCCTGATAGCCTGGCAGGCCATCCTCGAACAAGGAAAAAGGCAGATATTCCTTAAAATAAACTATATTGAATATTTCTATCTTGGAGGCGTTGGCATTTATGTAATAGTGGATGTTACCTGGCCTGATGACGAACACGTCGCCTGCAGCTATGGAGTAATGTTCAGTGTCAGTAACATGCATACCTTTTCCAGCTAAGACGATCACCAGCTCGTGAAATTTATGGTAATGTCCTACAGCATGGGTACCTTCTCTGCTCAGAGCAATGTGGATGGGATGGGCATGGTTCAACAGCCATTCCTCTACGGTTATTTGCTTAGTCATAATTCTCCATCTTTCCATTTTTGACAATATAATGCTATAAATAGAAGAAATAGTCAAGGAAACTGATCTGGAAAAGCTGTATTATATGTGAAAAATCATAAAATCATCTTTTTGAATATTTTAAAAATGAAGGACTGAAAAGTCTTAACAAAATCAGGGGTAATAAAAAATGAAAAATGTTTCAGAAAGTCAACTTTTAGACACTAAACTATCACAATTAAGGAGCCAATCATGAGTAAGAACAAAATGGACGACGCCTATCATGCCACAATCCTAGACACACGGGCCATCGCAATACATCCAGACCGCTACATGGGCTGGCCAACGATTTGCAGGCGCAAAAACGGCGAATTGCTTGTGGTGTTTTCCGGGGACCGTGACCTACATGTCTGCCCCTGGGGCAAAGTGCAGATGATCCGCAGCGCGGACAACGGCAAGACCTGGTCGAAGCCTGTCAATACACGCAACACGCCACTCGATGACAGGGATGCTGGGATCATCGAGACGCAGGCCGGCACATTGGTGCTGGCCTGGTTTACGTCCATAGGCTTTGAAGAGTGTGCGCGGACCGGCTATGTCCGCAACTTCTTACCTGAAAAGGTGTTGCGACTGTGGGAACGGCATGCGGAAAAAATCATTCCGGAGATCCGCAAGGAATATCTGGGCAACTGGACCGTGCGCTCAGAAGATGGCGGCAATACCTGGAAAAAACCGGTGCGCACCCAGGGCTCGGCACCTCACGGCATGATCGAGCTTGGCGACGGACGTTTGCTCTACGTCGGGCGAACAGGTGATGACACGGCGGCGCGGTTGACGATTGAGGAATCGACTGATGATGGTCGATCCTGGCAACAGATCGGCGCCATTCCAACCGACGAGGAGGCTCCGGGCAAATGGATGTGGGAACCACATGTGGTGGAAAACGTCAATGGTGTCCTGGTGGCCCTGGTTCGATTCCAAGACCATCGCAATCACCCTGATGGTGGCTTCTATTATGAGACCAGTTTCATGTGTCAATCAAACAGCCGCGACGGCGGAAGGACCTGGAGTGTGGCCCAGAAAACGCCCATGCTCGGATTCCCGCCGCATCTGATACGCCTGCGGAATGGGTGGTTGCTGAATGTCTATGCGAAACGCATGGAGAAGATTCACGGACAGTATGCCTGTATCAGCCGGGATGGCGGAAAAACCTGGGACGCGGAACAGGAAATTCTGCTCTCGCTAGCACACAATGCGGATTTGGGTTACCCGGCCTCCGTACAGCTTCCAGATGACTCTATCTACACTGTTTATTACCAGATCGAACGAAGGGATGGAGAAAACCCATGCATCATGGCGACACACTGGAAACTGGAAATGTGAAGTATCCGCTTGGCCTTTCAATCGACGAGATTAAACATGGAGGAGTTGAAATGAAAATGCAACGGGAAGGCAGTGTGAGGGAAAACTTCACGCACAGCTTGATCTATGAGGTGAATCCTGGGTGTAAATCATTTATACGCAAAGGGTTCACTTTAATCGAGCTGCTGGTGGCTGCGCCCGGCGTAGTTCTGAATCGCATTGCGATTCAAACGAAGACGAGAGCACATTCGATCAAGTTCACCTTGATCGAGTTGCTCGTGGTGATTGCAATCATCTCCATCCTCATGGCGATGTTGTTGCCTGCACTCAAAAAAGCAAGGGACATGGCGAAACAGACAAAATGTGCCAGCGCGCTCAAGCAGACTGGGTTTGCTTTTGCGTGTTATCTTCAGGATTACGGCAGATATCCCACTTTATGGGATACTCCGAGTAATACATATACGGACCCTTACTCGATTGCATGGTATTTCCAGTTTGCCCCATATGGGATAGATAGCGTAGGCTATGTCGCCAATTATAATATATATTTAGGTTGGAAACATCCTGTTGTTTGTCCTTCGGCACAAGTGGAATTACCTAAATATCCACCTGCAATAGCAAGTTATTTTTGCTATGGCTACAATGGCGAATTCTTTACACCTCGTTCCAGGGGAGATAAATATAGTGCATGCTCCAAGCTCATGCTTGTCTCCGATTGTGGTGACCCACAAGTCTTTTCAAGGTATCGGGATATGCCGACTCATGTCGTAAAAACGCGGCATGGCAACAATCGTACCGCAAATGTTCTGTTTGCAGACTTCCATGTTGACAACAGGAAGTCGTCTGAAATACCGGCAGGAGATTACTATATGAGTCGATCGAATAGGAATGACCCGGCATATAGTCCTCCAGAGGATGCATTCTGGTTCCCGAAAGAAGACTAGGACTCTCAGAAATCCTGATGCGTGGGAAAAAAAGCATGTTCTGCATGGGTTCTGTATGTAAACAGTTAAAACAAAAAAGTAACTGCTCAGCTAGTGTTTTAGCCTCGGCATCGGGGTCGGAATTGGGATCGGAATCGATGTTCCAAGCCTTTTCGATGCCGATTCCGATAGCGACCCCGAGATGAGCTCGCCGGGGTAGCTGAGTAGTAACCAAAAATACAAGCAAAACGTGAATGGCAAAGAGTATCAGATAAACTTAAGATAAACAGGAGAATGCAAATGCATGATAAGTCTTCGACCCGAAACCTGGCCTCCCTGCCCCACGACGCGGCTGGCGTAAGTCACATGGTCATAGAGCCCCAAGCTGACTTGCGATGGTCTGCCGTATGGATTACACCGCAAGGCGAAAAGAAGCAGAATTATTATTTTCTGGCCAGAAATGGCTTCCAGGTTGGAACTTCAGCGACCAGCGCAATGTTGCGCATTGCGGCTGATTCGCGTTATGCCGTCTATGTCAACGGTGCCTTTGTCGGAAATGGCTCGATCCGCGGAACCCATAAGCGTTATTTCGCCGACAGCTATGACGTAGCGGCCCTGCTGCACCCCGGCACCAACTGGATTGCAGTTGAAGTGCATTGCTGTCTCAAGCCGACATACGCGATGGTTTCCTTTCAACCGGCATTACTGGCTGAGATAGAAGGACTTACTGCCACTGATGCCACCTGGCAGGTGCGCATTGATCCCTCGCATCGGACTGATTCGCTCATCTATACTGGGCAAATTGGGTTTTCCGAATGGAAAATGCTCCAATCCGACTGTTGTGGCTGGATGACCGGTCAGGGCGATCCTGAAGCTTGGGGAGCACCATTGGAAATGGGGGCTGCCAACAGCATGGGTGGCCGTAGCACCGTAGCCAGGCCTATTGCCCCTTTGAGCAACGAGCCATGCCACCCTTCGAGCATCGTCGAGATGGGCTGCGTTCCCTCCTCACCCGGAGCTGCGGACGATCCTGACTATGCGGCTCTGCTTGCCACTGACCCCCACATGCCAGTCCCAGTTCCGCCTGCGCATAAGGTTCCATCGGATGTGTTGACGGTGCCACTTCAGCTGGCACCAGGCGCCAACCGAGAGGGAAGCTATGTCATATTCGACTTCGGCCGCGAGGTTTTCGGCAATCTCTCTATTGATATCGAAGCTCCTGCAAACAGCATCCTGGAGCTGGCGCACAGCGACGGCATTTTCGAAGGCCGCATTCATTCCCTGCTGGGCAGTTACCGCTTCGCCGACCGCTTCGTACTCCGCGCCGGCAGGCAAACTGTGGATCAGCGACTGCACGCACGCGGCTTCCGCTATCTCCAGCTCACTCTTCGAGATTTCAGTTCGCCAGTGCGCATTCATGGCGTCACTCTGGTCAGCCGCTCGTACTTCAGGAACCCGCCGGCCACATTCTCCTGCTCGGATCCGTTCTTGAACCGATTATGGACGATGTGCACAAACACGATACGTGCGTGTTCGTCGGACACTTTCATGGACTGTCCCTGGCGCGAGCAGGCCTTCTGGATCAATGACCAGGCTGCAACCAGCCTGTACTATCTAGCTCTGACTGGCGATCCGGTCTTTGCCGCGCACAACCTCAGGATAGGCGCTGATGGCGCCAGGCCTGACGGGCTGATTCCGCCCGTCTATCCCTCGCAAACGTATCGTGCCTTCCCTATTTTGCCATCACTGTGGACATTTACCTTGTCAGATTACTATCAGTACACAGGAGATCAGGAGACGCTGAAACAACTGCTTCCGGTAATGGAACGCGCTCTTGGCATCTACGAGACCTGGCGCGACACAGACGGTCTGATCGCGGATCAGGACGACATGTGGAATTTTGTGGACTGGGGATATCGCGGCGGACAGCCGAAAACCGCCCCCGGCGGAAAGACGGCCGTCCTGAACATGCTGATTGCCGCCGCATATAAGCGCGCCGCTGGCTTGGAGCAGGTGTTCGGCCATTCTGGCCGTGCGACTGAATATCTGGACAGAAGTCGTCAGTCTGTCGCCGCCATCAATGCTGCTCTCTGGGATTCCTCAATCGGCCGCTTCCGTGACTGCACTTCTTATGCCGAAGGTTTTAAGCCAAGCTACAGCCAGCATCCGCTGGCCATCGCCCTTTACCACGATTTGTTAAATGAATCACAATGCAAGGACGCATTGGCCGCGTTGCCGTCTCCCGACCTCATCCAGGCGGAATTTTATTTCCAGCATTATGTCCTGCAGGGCTTCGCCAGGCATGGACACGTGACTGAAGCACTGGCCGCCATCCGTACGATGTGGCGTGACAACGTGCAGGCCGATTGCGATACAGTCTGGGAAATGCACACCGGGAACCAGGAAGTTCCAGAATACATGCCTTATCACAGCAGGTGTCATGGCTTTTCCTGTGCACCGCTGTATTTCATGCAGTCAACCCTTCTAGGGGTACGGCCGGTACAGCCGGGATTCTCAGAATTTACGTTGGCGCCACAGCCTGGGGATCTCACGGAAGCCCAAGGTGCAGTACCGACTCCGCACGGACTCATCCGTGTCGCTTGGAAACGTGCAGGGACAGGAAGGCTTCACATCGTAGTGGACATCCCAAATGGAACTCGGGCGGTGACAACGTCGGGGGGCACTTACGGCCCAGGACAACATGAACTGGAATTATAGTTCGCAACCATGTGACAACAAAAGGGGAATTCGATTTTAGCGCACAGTCCTCAATGTCCTCGATTGGTATTCATGTCCTCTTTGTCCTCGTGCGCCGTTTTTAAGAGAGGACATGGAAGACGATGAGGACGGCAAACAGAGGACAAAGAGGACAGTCGGCGCAGATGCCAGATTTCGGAAATTACAGAACAATAGGATGCAGGCGCGAAACAAGAAAAAAACATCGGAGATTGTTCGCCTGAATGGTAGAAATGCCATTTCGGCGTATATTTAAAAAGTAAAAATGGAAAAAGGAGTGACGGTCAAAAGAGCCGTCACGGAATGAACATACTTAATCCGCATCGGCGGAGACTAATACCCTTTTGACAGGATTACAGGATTGTCAAGATTTTTCTTTTTATCCAGTATATCCAGTTATCCTGTCTAAAATACAATTTCCCATACGATCAAGTTAAAACTTTTAAAGAAGGGATAAAATCAAAAATGAAAAGACCAGCAATTCTTAGTGTTGAGGCGGGAGAACATTGTGTTGCAAGCCAGGAGGCTGTACGCGAACCGCAATTGTTCAAACTGAAATCAGGCGACATACTCCTGACCTACCATGTCCAGGCGGATGCGCACTTCGCCGAACGCAGAGGGCTGCGCTCTTCAGACGGGGGAAGTACCTGGATGACCGAGCCAAGGCGTGCGCACCGGGAACAGGCCATAGGAGAAGACACGCATGGAACTGTCCTCGCCTTTGACATATACACCTTTGAGCGCAAGCCTGGAGAATACGTAGGTTCGTATTTCAAGTCGGAAGATGGCGGCGTAACATTTACAGGCCCGCACGAATCAGTCATCTTCATCAACAGCGTGGTTAGCGGAGAGTATCCCACCCCGGATCAATTTCCATCGAAAGATCACCCGATGCGCCACTTTTACCAGCCACTGCCGCAATACTATGAGCCGACCGTGGCGAAAAGCTCCCGCCGTACAGGCTTTGTGTTCTGGCGCTATCTGCTTGAAGCCGAAGGAAGATGGTTGGCGACAATGTATGGGAAATTCCATGGCGACAGCTTTTATCGGACAATCCTGGTGGCATCAGAGGATTGCGGTAAAACGTGGACTTTTGTGAATACGATTGCCGATGTCCGATGCGGCGTGCCGGGAGAGGGTTTTGATGAGCCTGTCCTGTGCAAAGTGGCCGATGGCAGCCTTCTCTGCATAATGCGTCGAGGCGGCGGACTGCCGCTGGCGCAGTGCCGTTCTACAGACGGGGGACAAACCTGGAGCCCACCTGAATTGCTCGCCGCGCACGGGGTAGATCCGGACCTCTACCTGATGTCCAACGGAGTTCTGGCCTGCACCTTTGGGCGTCCCGGGATGCACATCATGTTCAGCCCGGATGGATGCGGCTATAGCTGGGGATACCGGATGGAGATTGGAACATGGCTTAGCTCAACCTACATGGGAATCACCGAAATCGAAAAGGGAAAGCTTCTCCTTGTTTATGACAAGGTCAAGGCGGATGCGGACGGGCGGCAGCCCGGGAACTGTCATGTCGGGGCGACAACCCTGACACTAAAAATTTGAAATAGAAAATTTCTTGAAAATTTATTCGGAGAGATTAGGTTGATGCATAGTTTAGTAGATGAGCTGATTGCAAAAGTCGAATTTTAAAGGAGCGCGGGTTTTCTTACCCGCGAAAGTTGAACTCAAATGGCGGACTGGAAAGTCCACCCTCCGTTAGTTTTTCATCGGCTCGAGGCAATTTTGAAATTGCCTCAGATATTCCCGAATCGAAAGCCATGAAGCTGATGGCAAAGTGATAAAACTCAATAACATAAGAGGTTAAAACAATGTTCGAACTTAAAAACAAGAGGATTGCGTTTTTTGGGGCCGTAGGCTATCTGGGTACCCCGATTATCTGGAAAATGGCGGAGCTCGGAGCAGATTTGTTCCTGGCGGATTTCAACAAGGAACTGGCTGTCAAGACCGCACGCGAAATGAGCGAAAAATTTCCCGGGCAGAAATTCGAGGCCTCGAAAGTCGATGTCGGCGATTACGCCAGTATCGCCGGATGTTTCAAAGAAATCAAGAATACATTCGGCTCCCTTGACGTAATGGTTTCCGGAATCCATGCGGCAAACGATCGGACTGTTGAAGAATTTACACCTGAGCTTATGAACAAATCTTTATCAGTCAATCTGACAGGTTCTTTTCTCCTGGCACGGCATTCAGCCGAGCTGATGCCCAAGGGCGGCAGCATTGTTATTTTCTCATCCATGTACGGACAGGTATCCCCTGATCCTTCGATCTACTATAAGCCAATGAAAGCAAATCCGATAGACTATGGTATTGCGAAGGCCGGACTAAACCAGATGATCCGTTATCTGGCAGTACACTGGGGACCTAAAAACATACGCGTCAACGGTGTATCTCCCGGCCCATTCCCAAACCCGGCCAATTACGTAGGTAGCGAGGATTTCATTGAAAGGCTCAATAAAAAGGTTCCGCTTGGCCGCGTAGGGAAACGGGACGAGATGGCCGGATCGGTAATATATCTGGCATCTGACGAGTCGAGTTTCACCAATGGTCATATTATCAATGTGGATGGGGGATGGACAGCCTGGTGAAAATGACTGAACCCAGCCAATAGAGGCAATTTAAAAATTCCCTCCTCGAGTTGATTTCAATGTTGGAGTTCACGGCTTCAGCCTGTGCGCTGCACGCAGACAGGTCAGCGTGTCTTATTGGCGGATTATAACAAATGTTTTTGTCAAAACAAAATTTCCCCTTGCATTATCTGTTCCATTAAATATATTCTGTCTTTTACCCAGATTTAAGGAACACAATACACAATAAAACAATAAAAATGCGGGGGCACAGGACTCCGCCACATGGGAAGGTTTTGTAAAAATGAAATTCAACCTATTGGACATTCTCCTGCCAAAGGAAACTAAATTCTACGTCTATCTGAATGAACAGGTGGCCATATTCACAGAAGCCGCCCAGTATTTCAACGACTTCGTGAAAACCGTACACAATCTCTCCGAAGAGGAAATCAAGACGCAGACCGAACGCATAAACGAATGCGAAAACCAAGGAGACAAGAAGGAGCACTTGATAATTGACGAACTTGACAAGACCTTCATCACCCCCCTGGACAGGGAAGACATACATACGATCACATTAAATATAGACCGTTGCCTTGATTTGCTGAGGAGCATAATGCTTAAGATTGAAACCTACAAGATCCGCAAAATGCCGGTGAATATCATCAAGTTCTCTGACCTGATTGTCACAATGGCGGTGGAACTTAAGAACATCGTAGAAAATCTTGAAAAGAAAGACCGCATAATGGATCTGGGCAAACTCATACACCGATATGAGAACGAGGCGGACCGTCTCTTCCATGAAAGCCTCGGCGAGCTCGTCTCCGAAAGCCACAACCCGGTCGAGATAATAAAGTTCAAGGAACTCTACGAACGTCTTGAACGCCTGACAGACTCGATAGACACCGTCGGGAAAGTCATACGCGGCGTCAGAGTGAAATTCGGTTGACAATCTCATGGACCACACATTCTTAATTGTATGCCTTGTAGTAGCAATCGCGCTGGTATTCGATTTCATCAATGGCTTCCACGATGCAGCAAACGCGATATCCACCATTGTCGTTTCACGTACTCTCACTCCATTCCAGGCCGTCTTGATGGCCGCAGCCGCAGAGTTTATCGGATATTTTTTCTTCGGTGTCGCTGTCGCCAAGATGATCGGCAGCCAGGTAGTTCATATAGACCAGATAACGATCCAGTTGCTGATTGCGACGCTTCTTGGAGCGATAATCTGGAATCTCATCACATGGTATTTTGGAATTCCCACTTCGAGCAGTCATGCCCTGATTGGCGGGCTCATAGGAGCGGGAATGACCAAGGCAGGCGCCAGCATCGTAGTCTGGAGCGGCGTGCTCAAAATTTTTACTTTCATCATAATCGCACCATTGCTCGGGCTTTTTGGAGCAACCGCCGTCACGACACTGGTAATATGGTTCTCCCGTGATTCCAATCTTCGCAAGGCGAACCGGAGGTTCAGATATCTCCAGCTTGTTTCTGCTGCGACCTACTGTGTGGGGCATGGTACAAACGACGCGCAGAAAACCATGGGAATCATAGCACTGGCGCTTTATACAACAGGATATATAAAGACATTCGACATTCCCCACTGGGTGGTTGCGTCTGCCTACATCGCGATCGCCCTGGGGACTTTCTCCGGCGGATGGCGCATTGTCAAGACCATGGGCACGAAGATAACTAAAATCCGCCAGATGGAAGGATTTTGTGCAGAATCTGCCGCAGCAGTGGTACTCCTAGGCACGGCACATTTCGGAATCCCGGTAAGCACCACGCATGTCATAGCCGGCTCGATCATGGGCGTAGGCGCCGTCGAGAACGCCGCAAAGGTGCGCTGGGTCACCGCACGCAAGATCGTATGGGCCTGGTTCCTGACCATTCCGTCCGCCGCCTTTTTCGCGGCATTGTCCTACTATCTGCTATCTCATACTGGAATTAAGATTTAGTGTCTATCGTTCCCACTTCGCAAAGATCGAGAGCGGAAGGACTTTCTCAGAAGTCGTCTGACCAAGAATGAGTTCTCCGCAGTTTATTGCTCCACCAAGTCCGGAACAGGTGTCCGAAAGAATGTTGCCCAGCATAAGACTTGACGCCTCGATATTGTACATCGTAAGCAATATGTAGGAAGGATTGTCGCTGAGAAGCTGCCTGCACATCGAAAGAAGTTCGTGAAGCGATTCCTCCGCCTTCCAGAGTTCCTTTGAAGGCCCTCGCCCGAAGGAGGGAGGATCAAGCACAATTGCATCATAGGAGCGGTTTCTGCGAATTTCGCGGGCGAGAAACTTCATCGCATCATCGAGAAGCCACCTCACCGGTGCGGAGCCCAGCCCCGAAAGCTCCTGATTCCTTTTCGCCCAGTCCAACGCGGGTTTCGAGGCATCCACATGCACGACTTCGTATCCTGCCGAAAGAGCGCATAATGTGCTTATCCCCGTGTATGCAAACATGTTGAGAAGGGTTGGCCTTTTCCCTTTCTGCGGAATCCCCTTTTTCGAGCATATCCATTCCCAGTGTGGGGATTGTTCGGGAAAAACTCCGAGGTGACGGCTCGCGTGGCTGATTTTCGCCTCGAACTTGAGATCCTTGAATTTCATCTGGAAGGCGGGCGGAATTTTGCCCGAACGGAAAGACCATCTGCCGTCAGAGTCAAATTCCGCGTCGGCACCGTTCCATTCATTTTTCCCGGCCGAGTTCCTCCACCAGGCTCTTGGCTCGTGTCTGATTATTTTAAGATCTCCGAAACGCTCGAGCCGCTTCCAGTTTCCAGAGTCAATGAGTTCGTAGCCGTCGAATCCGCCTTTTAAAATCTGAATATTCATTATTCTTCCCCAAAAACACAATATTTTGTACAATTCATCCGTTGTATACTATATTACTTTATAAATTTGACAATAGGCATGATTAACAAGGAGAAGAATATGCGGACTAAAATGCAGGGTTACTTGCTTGCGATTATGGCACTTTTACTGCTTTTGAGTACGGGTGCCGCAATCAGCTCGGGAATTCAGAACAAAAAACTTAAAAGAGGGATTTCAGATTTGAAATCTCAAATGGATAATAATAAACCGGTTGTGGCACCAACCCAGGAGTTGAAAACAGAAAAGCCTGCACAAGGCGATGAAAAAAATCTCGCCGATTTGATCGCTCTCAAGAAGAAACTTTCTGATAAGAACAGCGATCTTGAAAACCTGAAAAAGGAGAATGCCAGCCTCCAGGAAAGATTAAAACAGCAGCCAAGAGGAGCTTGGGGGGATGGCGGACACGGGCCAGGCCCCGGAGGACGAGCCGATTTCTTCGAGAGACTCAGAACGGAAGACCCTGAGCGTTACAAGCAGATTCAACAACACGTCAGTGAAATGACCCAGCGAGTAGAGACCGCCGCAAATGAACAGCAGGCGTTCCTAGGCAAACTCGACACATCCAAGATGAGCGAGGAACAGCTTGCGAACCATAATAAAATACTTGATATGGTGAAGAGAAATGCCGAAATTGCCGCACAACTCAACCAGGATCCCGCATCCAAGGACGCCGATACCCTAAGGACAGAAATGTTTGGCAATTTCAGAAACATGAGAGACCTAATGGATACGGAAAGAGATTATGCCCTGCAAGACCTCGGGAAATCTATGGGCTATGGAGAAGAGGACACCGCAACATTCAAGGCATATGTGAACCAGGTATATAATATGACTTCCATGAGAGCTCTTTTTGGTGGTGGCCGCGGCGGCCCAGACGGCGGCCAAAATCAGGGCGGAGGCGGAGGACGCCAGAACAGATAATCATGATGGCCGCCGTTCTCTCTGACTCTTGGGGTTGCTGCCTGTAATCTTCTTGAAGAGCTTTGAGAAATAGAAGATGTCATCGAATCCTAGCTCCAAGGCTATTTCAGTACACGACATGGATGTAGTGTTCAGAAGATTTTTCGCTGCGCTCATCTTGTATCGGTTCATATAGGTCACCGGGGAGCACCCGTACTCCAGCTTGAAAACCCTTTGGAAATGTCTCTTCGATACGCAGGCTATCAATGCAAGTTTGTCCAGGTTGATCTTGTTATGGTAATTGGCCTGCATGTAATTCCGGGCTTTGAAAAGCCGGGAGGGAATGGAATTGTCGGTCTCCGCGTTCTTTTGCGCCTGGGCAAATGCCAGCAGGGTGAAAAGATCGGAAACACTCTTGTGGAAGCGGAAAAATCTCAAGTTAAATTCGCTCTCCTTCAGGCTCGAGAGGCTGTTCAGAATATCGTGCAGTTCGGTGTGCTGGACTTCATCGAGGGAGATGACACTGCTCCAGTTATGGAATGTGAATCCGAAATAAAGAGAAAGAAGCCCTCTGAAGGGGATCGTCAGATTTTGCTGGTTTCTGGAATTATATGTGAAAGTGAATTCTGACTGCATCAGCTCTCCCTTGTGGAGTGGATGAAAGCTGTGGGGCTCTCCTGGGGAGCATAGGACAAGGGTACCCGCTTCGGCAGCTGTCAGGCGCCCCTTGAAGTAAAAACTTCCAGCGGAACCAAACAATACTATGTGATATACATCATGGCTATGTTCTGCATACTTTGCTAAGGTTTCGACAGGTGTAAAATCCATCGATATGTGCATGGGATGCATGTTGTAGCTCTGTCCCTTGGATACTATCTGCAAAATCTGTGGTTTCAGATCAGGAAAATCTTTGTCTGTGAATATTTGCATTGTCGTTATATTACAAATTTTTGTCGTTATTTTCCATATTATTGCAGTAGCATAGTGCTATATTATCAACAAGTCAAGAGTAAACTTGGGAGTATACAGATGAAAAATTTCAGCCAGCGCAATCGGTCGGAAATAATCATGTCCTTCACTTTAATCGAACTCCTTGTGGCTGCGCCCGGCGTAGTTCTGAATCGCATTGCGATTCAAACGAAGACGAGAGCACATTCGATCAAGTTCACCTTGATCGAATTGCTTGTGGTGATCGCAATTATCTCCATCCTCATGGCGATGTTGTTACCTGCACTCAAAAAAGCCAGGGGGATGGCAAGGCAGATAGAATGCCTCAACACCATGAAGCAATGTGGTACTGCATCTGCATATTACATTAATGATTTCAGGTACCTGCCGCAGGTCAA
>CAIQLG010000555.1 GCA_903872565.1 uncultured Lentisphaerota bacterium
TGATCCTTTGAAATCCGCCGTCCAGACCCGGATAAGCTCCGTGAAATTGCTGGCTGGCCACATTTTTGCAGGAAAATATTCTGCACCGGGTGCCACGAGAAGCAGATTCTCCTGTTCAAGGATACTTGTCAGTTCCGGATCTGTGATTTCCGGTTCTTTGAGGTCTCTGAATACGGGGAATATTCCATCCCATTGCGGGGTGCCGAGACTGTATGCGATGCTCATGTAGCGGAACGAATTGTGGAGATTTTTATGTTTGGAAAAGTCAAATGCTTTTTCTAGAAAAATGGAATTGCCTTTCGCGGCTGGGCCAAACAGCCGGGGAATCAGTGCGAACTTCATGTAAAATGCGTCCAAAAACGAGTCCCTGAAAATTATTCCCACACCGGTATGGACACGGTTGACAAGTTTTATCTCCTTTCTCGACCATATTCCATTTCCATCAAGTGCAATCACATCGTCAACAAAATCCAGGGATCTGAAAAGAGGTTCAAGCGCAGAGCTGCTGACGACATATATTCCGCAAGGCCAGGGAACTGTCTTTTTCAACTGTAGCATTGCGGGAATGCTCATCACCGCATCGCCGAGCCCGGATGGTGCCCTGACGGCGATTCCGTCCCGCCACATTCCGAGGCTGATCTGCCCGGTCTTGAAGACGGGAACTTTGGTCGAGTCAAATCTGTAGGTCATTTTGCTTTTTCCATAAACCCATGAGTTTTTATAAGAAATGGCCATAAAGCAGTGTAATTTAGCCAACTCGAATGACAAGTCAACAAGTTCAAGACACATTTTTCTGAACTTACGTATTTGAATTTATTTAAATGAAAACGATAGTTGCAAGTTGAGCAAGTATGCGGATGGAAAATAGACAAAACATAATTGGAGGAGTGCCCTTGGAAATGCCAGATGCGGAAATAATATTGGAAATACCAAGCGTTCAGCATGAAATATCCTCACGGATACGTTCTGTCCTGACGGAAAAGGGGCATATCCTGATTGAAAATAGCGATGATCCTGTGGACGATGTGGGCGAAGGAGCATCGAAACGCATATGGGAAAGCTTTTCAGTTTCAACTGCCGCAGGACTTGTCCACCTGGCAGGCAAAGAGCTTTCCACGCATCTTGCCCCCGCCTTCGATTGGTGGCGTGAATTCGGAAGACTCTACCTGACTAAATTGTGCCACATCCCAGAACTCGAATATCATCCGGAATTTCATTTGCCCCCGCCTGATGCTCCGGAACTTGAACAGTTCTGCGGACATGCCCCACCAATGGATGGAATCGAATTTGTCAGACCTGAGTTGCTGGCTTCCATCTGGCTTTCCATTGACGAGTTTGTACGGGATGAAATAAAAACTTTCAAAGGGACTTCGCAGGAATACCTGATGAAGATAAATCCAGCTTGGCGGCTTGTCGGTAGAGTGACATTCCATCTCGCCGAAAATAAGCGGGATCCGACGAGGCCGTTCGCCTTCCTCGCAACATACACCGGCAAGATTTCCAAATCGGCAAAACCACAATATCTGCCTCTCGGAAAAGCTCTACAGGAATATGCAGGCATCCAGAACAGGCAGACTCTTCTGAACCTTTTATCACCGATAAACTTCGCCACGGAAAAAAGCGCATTTGCAAAAGAACTTGTAGAGTCAAAAAGCGTTTTCCAGCCACAGGCATGGTCTCCAAAACAGGCGTACAGATTCCTAAAGGATATTCCTCTTTTCGAGGCGGCCGGACTACTGGTACGTCTTCCCGACTGGTGGAAGAGCGGTCGCCCGTCAAGACCCGCAGTCCAGGTCAGGATCGGGGAGAAGCCCAAATCGAGGCTCGATGCGGAAACACTTCTCGATTTCCATTTCGAAGCCGTTCTCGACGGGGAACCACTTACTCCCGAGGAAATTAAGGCCATCCTTGATTCAGGTGAAAATCTTGTCCAACTCAAGGGGAAATGGGTTGAGGTTGACAGGGAAAAGCTCAATGAGGCGCTCGATCACTGGCGCAAAGTTCAGAAACATTCGGAAGACGGAATTTCCTTCCTCGAAGGGATGAGACTGCTCGCCGGAGCCCCAATAGGAGACAGAGAGCAGAAAACTACTCCAGATCAGGCGCATGAATGGTCAAAGGTCTTGGCCGGAGACTGGCTGTCTAAAGTCCTCGATGAACTGCGAAATCCGCAGAAAATATCCCTCGCAGACGACAGGGCGGCAGGACTTAAGGCCGACTTGCGGCCATACCAGAAAACAGGAGTAGAATGGCTAAATTTCATGAAC
Organism: uncultured Lentisphaerota bacterium; assembly: GCA_903872565.1. Classification (GTDB taxonomy): domain Bacteria; phylum Verrucomicrobiota; class Lentisphaeria; order Victivallales; family GWF2-50-93; genus CAIQLG01. The sequence continues at coordinate 2,268 of CAIQLG010000555.1, forward strand.
CGGCTTGGACTCGGTGCTTGCCTCGCCGACGATATGGGACTTGGAAAGACCGTCCAGGTGCTGGCTCTCCTTTTGCGCCTGAAAACTGCGAAATCCGCAAGAACTTCCCTGTTGATCATACCGGCTTCACTGATCGGCAATTGGAAGGCGGAAATTGAGAAATTTGCGCCATCCCTGACCTCTTACATCATTCATCCTTCTGAAAATAAGGAACTTGAGAAGAATCAATTCCTGAGAAAAGCTGCGGAGACCAATCTCGTCATCACAAGTTATGGAATGCTCGCGAGACTTCCCTGGATCTCCGAATTGGAATGGGAAATCATTATTCTCGACGAGGCGCAGGCGATCAAGAATCCTGGAACAAAGCAGACTCGCTCCGTCAAACAGCTCAAGGGGAAGCACAGAATAGTCCTCACTGGCACACCGGTGGAAAACAGACTGAGCGATCTGTGGTCACTGTTCGACTTCATAAATCCCGGGCTTCTCGGAACCGCGAAACAGTTCGGGGAGTATGCGAAACAGCTTTCATCGAAAGCCGGTGCCAACTTTGGTCCAATGAGATCGCTCGTCAGACCATATATAATTCGCCGTCTCAAAACGGATAAAAATGTAATTTCAGATCTGCCCGAAAAAACTGAAATGCAGGCTTTTTGCTCTCTTACGAAGGCGCAGGCGGCTCTTTACTCCAGAGTGGTCAGGGAGCTTGCCGAAAAAATCCAGAACGAGGAAGGCATCGCTCGCAGAGGTGCGATTCTCGCGGCAATAATGAAATTTAAACAGATTTGCAATCACCCTTCTCATTTTATCGGAGATGGGATCTGGTCTCCTTCCGATAGCGGAAAATTTGCGAGACTCGCGGAAATCTGCGAGAGTATAGCGTCCCGCCGCGAGAAACCGCTGGTTTTCAGCCAGTTCAAGGAGATAACAGAGCCGCTTCTGCATTATCTCTCGGGGATTTTCAAGCGCAACGGGCTCGTCCTGCACGGCGAAACACCCGTCAAGGAACGGCCGAAAATAGTCGAACAGTTCCAACAGGATGATGGTCCGCCGTTTCTGATATTGACAGTAAAAGCGGGTGGCACAGGGCTGAATCTCACTGCCGCCTCACACGTCATACATTTTGACAGATGGTGGAATCCGGCGGTGGAAAATCAGGCTACCGACCGCGCATTCCGCATAGGACAAAAGAAGAATGTCCTTGTACATAAATTTGTCTGCAAGGGAACAATAGAGGAGAAGATTGACACCATGATCAATGACAAAAAGGCGCTTGCTGAAAATCTTCTCGGAGGCGGTGGCGAAGAGAAACTCCTCACCGAAATGAGCAACGACGAACTGATTAAATTCGTCTCGCTTGATTTGACACGGGCAATCAATGAGTAGGCAAACTATGGATGAACAAAATCTAATTGAGAAATTGCGTCGGATTGAAGCTTTGTATGCAGGGGCGACCACACCTGGTGAACAAATTGCTGCGGCCAATGCACAGGAGCGCATTCGTGAACGACTTCGAATACTACAAGGTCAGAATTTAGTGGTTGAGTATCGCTTTTCTCTGGCTGATATGTGGTCGCGTAAGCTCTTCTTGGCTTTGTTGCGGCGATATGAGCTTAAACCATATAGACGCCATGGCCAGCGCTATACCACGGTCATGGTGCGTGTGCCTAAAAAATTTCTGGATGAAACCTTGTGGCCCGAATTCGGAGAATTAAACCGAACCTTGCAGACCTATTTGGATGAGGTTACAGATCGAGTGATTAGCCAAGAGATTTGTACTGACAGTTCAGAAGCTGAAGTTAAAGCTGGACCATTGGGTATTGGGACCAGTGTTGCGCCACAAGAATATACACTCGGCGATTAGCCGGATGCCGTCTCCTTGGATACAGTGTTTGTAGTTCCGGCTTCAGCCGGTGATTATAGGAGGCTTCAGCCGAAATTCGCTAAAGCTTCTTCAATACACGGCCTGAAGGCCGAACTACAAACACAACAAATTTTCATGGAAACAATAATTCCGACACGGAATTATTTTTATTGTTTTCGCGGATACGACATTGTGGTGGTCTGATCTGCATCGAGTTTCAAGCCACCCTGGTAACTGCCGATTATGACCCTGAAGTCGAGTCCGTCCGCTCCGTCAATATCATCCCAGAAGTCCGCCTTGGAGACCTTGAACTTCCAGCTTGCCGAGTTCTTGGAGAGGTCGAGAACGAACTGAACCACAGTCACTCCAGCGAAGGTTCCTTTGAATATATGTCTGCCGTTCCCTGACTTCCAGGCTGCACCCTCGTCAGCATCATTGAGAGCCACTTTAAATTTGTCGATCAACACCGTAACGGAATCTACTGTGCTGTCGAATGTTATGATGTCACCAGTGCCGTTCCCGACTGTAAAACTGTCCTTGGATGGTTTGTCGCCTATAGTGGATCCATCAGCCTTGTTCACCGCGAAATTGAGCCATTCTTCTCCGCCCAGAGCGAGCTTTTCGGAAGTGTTTTTAGTGGAGGTGAAGCGCCATTTTACAAGGTCGTCTGTTCCAATATTCTGTCCGATAGGAGTTCCGTTGATGTTTAGCATGACATCGAGTCCGTCGAAGGAATCCAGCGGCGAACCGGTACTGAGATCTGCGTTTGATATCCTCAGGTTCCATTCCAACTTCTTTAGGTCGAGAACAAGCTGATATTTGTTAGCTTTGACGCTTCCCCCCGCTGTTTTTGTTCCCCCGTTGGAGTTCACAGCTTTAGCGTGTTCCCCTATTTTTGCAACAGTTTCACCCTTGTATGTAATCTTGTCGCCGGATGCCTTATATCCTCCGTTGACAGAAAGAGTCCAAGCATCCACTTGAATGCTCACAGGATCGCCATCGGCAGGCTTCACGAAGCCAACAGGCAATTTGCCCTTGACTATGGAGATGGAATCCTTATACTGCTTGGAGCTGTCAATAATTATCTTCACCTTGGAATTTGCCAGGGAGCCGCTACCTCCCGTGGGAGTGAAGATCGCTGTTACGGTGGTATCCTGGGAGCTGGGACTTGCTATGGACGCATTGGATGACGGAGTTGCCGTCCAGTGGACAAAGCTGTAACCGCTTGCAGGAGTAGCTGTTATTGTGACTGCTTCATCCTTCTTCACAATACTTGTTCCAATAGTCGGAACGGTTGTCCCCGCTTCCGCAGGAGAAACCGCCATAGTCAGACTCACACCACCATAAAGCTGGGCAACTTCCTCGGCTGACAATGCCCGGTTGTAGATGCGGACATCGTCAATTGATCCCTTGTAAAACCATGGATTACCTACAGCTCTGCCGAAGGTCAGACCTGCATTTAGCGGCTTTCCGACGAGGGCGGTTGTTTCGCCATCAAGCACTCCATTAACCCACATTCCTCACTTTTTTTGAGCGGTTTTTTGCCGAATTATTGGTTCGCACATGCTGTTTAACTCGGTGAATACCTTTTCATCCACTCCAAGGGCTTTCAGGTAAGGTGGTATCTCCTTGCGCAA
>CAIQLG010000556.1 GCA_903872565.1 uncultured Lentisphaerota bacterium
CATCCCGTCGTTGCGGAACAGTTCGATGTCCTCGTAGTTGGTCCGTCCCATCACGAGCAGGCCGAGGTAGGAGCGGAGCACATCCTGATTGGATATCTCCGGCTCACTGCTGGTAATCTTTATTTTGTCCAGCCCCTTTCCTATTTTCAGACTTTTGATCAGCGCTCCCGCAACCGCAAGTCCGCCGTTTGATGTGAAAATCTCATTTGTCCCTTCTACTGTCAGCCTCATTTTTCACCTTTTAGGTTATTAGCTACGTTTAATAATATTAATCATAACTAATTATACCACAAGTATTTACAATTATCAATACTTATTTTTAACTTTTTCCATCACTTTTTCAGCTGAATAGAAACAAAGCGCCAGAGAGTCTTGTCAGCGCACGATCATCTGCCCGTAGTTCCACAGGTCAAGGAATCCGCCGCCTGTACCATCTTTCTTCGGGGGCGCGGAGGCGGAGAATTCCCGTGTTTCTCCTCTTACTCGCTGGCGGCAGAGGTTGAAATACCAGGGGTATTCCGCGGTCGGCTTGCGGCCGGAAATGCCGCTATTGGCATCCCATGTATCCGCCTGGTCACCTGCAGCCGGCACACGCAGTTCCATGCTCCAGAATCCGTCGCCCACATATGTGACCGCCTGGATGCCAGATTTCCACAAGGAGTTCAACGTGCCTTTGCGGTCCAAATCAGTGATCGCGCCGCTCGGGCTGATCGCAATCTGGTAGTACGAGTGTCCCTGTGTCTCGATCATCAATTCGATGTTGTCTCCGTCCCAGATGGACATGTCGTCCGGTTTCCGTGCCGCAATGTTCAGCCCCTTGATATCCGGTTCTTCGCATCGGATGCCGAAATAGAAGGCATCGTCGTCGCACCAGGCGACGCGGAAGGTCGTCGCCACCGCGTTGGTCGCCACCGCCCCCGTCTTGAGATCGCAAAGTGAATACTCCGGCAGATCCTTCCAGAAGGCATCGTCCAGCTTGCCATCCAGTTTGACGGCAGGCCTGCCGCGGGATTCCGCCGTGAATTTCAGATCCTTGTTCCGCCCCTTGGCCAGCTTGGCGCTCAGCTTTGTCAATGGCGCCTGGCAGTATTCCACCAGCAGGTCGACACGTTTGCCATAGACACCATCTCCTGCCGCCTTCCGCGCGGCAGCCAGAAGCTCCAAGGCCTTGCCGATCGGCGCCGCGTCGCTGGACATCTTCTGCCAGTTCGCCTCTGAATATTCGATGAACGCCTTCATCTCCTTGGCCGCAGGGCCATAAAATTTTTCATAGTATTCATCGAGCAGTGCGTTGATGTCCTGGTCCGCATCCCAATAATACCTGCTCGTAACATATACATTCAGGTGACTGAATCCCGGAGCATCCATGTCAAGGGCACCTTTCCCCTGGCTCAGCTCGATGAATTCCCCTTGAGAGAGCCCCTTCAACGAATGCAGATCTTCGGCAATCGAATGGGGGAAGTAAACCGGCAGCCCGCCTCCGGTGTAAAGATAATGGCAGTAGGTCAGCAAATTCCCAGGCGCCAGCTTGTCCATATATTTTTTGCGGAGCTCAAGTGCCCGCGCATGTGCTTCAGGGTTGACAAAATCCTTGCGCGGCTCTAGGATCTGCACTGTGACATTGGGGCTGAACTTTGCGATCTTCTCCGGCGGCAACGTATACGAGCTATATGCGCCGTAGATCAATTTCCGGTCAGGGTGCGTCTTGTACAATTCCCGCGCTACGCGCTCGGTAAAATCCCAGACATAATCCGACAATGTGCCATCCGCACCACGTTCCGCCGTGTCCTTTCCCTTGCAGCGTTCGCATTGGCACATGGTAATCCCGTCGTTCGGCATGATGGATAGATACTTGAGGTCAGGATAGATATCGAATACCGTCCGCGCGAATTTCACGGTGGATTCGAAGAGCCCATCGGAAGACAGGCAGGAGGCATAATAGTCTCCGGTTTTTCGTGTGCCGTCGGCAAGAAGCGCAAAATACTCCGGATGAGCCTTCTTGACCTCGTCACGGCCATTCACACTGTTGAGCCCATGCGGGCCAGGAGCTCCCATGGTGGCATCGACTCCGATGCGCAGTTTATACAGCATGGCATCCCGTGTGCCAGTCCTGAAAGCGGGCGAATAATCACCTAAATTCCGGTAGGGGAAATCTGGTTTGACGGTCTTGTCCACCGGCAGCAGTGCAATGGTCTTTTTTTCGGGAACGACTTCTCCCAGATCCCCTGGCATGTACCACCGCATGCCCAGGCCGCGCAGGAATTCGTACACGGCATTCAGCGATCCGCGCTCGTCAAGCTCCCAGATGTTGACGGTCGGACTGTAGCCACCCCACCAGCCAGTTGAAGGGTTCCCCCAATGCTCGCCGGTGCGCTCGTCCCATTCCTTGAGCGCGCGCTGCTGATCATCCTGGCTGCGTGCGGTGTATTGAGGCAGGGTGAAATCCTTGTCATGACCCAGGAGCACAAGATAATCCTTGCCCGAGACCATCCGGAAGGCGCCGTACTTCAAGCCTTCGTCCGTGATTTTGAGCTTGTCGGTGTACTCGCTCCGGCCCACGTAGATGTGCGTGGGGACAGTTGCCCCCGGGGCAGTCACTATCTCCAGTTTGGCGCCGCTGATTTTTTCGAGGTAGGCCTGTAGTTCTGTAGAGGCCAGCTTCACTGCGCGGGTTGGCTTGTCGGATATGACGATATCCGCCTGTGCGTGCCCGTTGTCCACCAACTTTGTCTCGCCGAAACATGGCGTGGCAAGCAGGCCTCCGCAAATAGCCGACACAAAGAATACCGCGCCGCCCAGACATGATAATCTGCTTTTCCTCATACAATCTTCTCCTGTTTTATTTGTTTTATTGTTTCAATAATTGATAGCTTGATATCGTTCCTTAAATTTATGAGACAGGAAATCCTGCCGCGTATCCATGGGGTTACCTGGCATCTGACTGTAGAGCTTTCAATCTCTTTTCGAACATGTTTTTCTGTTCCGGAAATATGTCCTTGGCAGCTGCGGCTTCGTTTAATTTGGCAATGGCTTCCGTTTTTCTGCCCTGGCCAGCCAGTATTTCCGCGTGGGCGTAAAGGAAGGAGCCCAGCCAACATCCGCTCATCTGGGCGATATTGACAGTGTTCAAGATCTGGAGCGCCTCGTCATATTTTCCCCGCTTGCAGAGAATCTCCGTTGACGCTAGGATCGCAGTTAACGGGACGCAAGAAGTCCCCAGTTTCAGCGCAATGATCCGGGTATAGGCTTCCAATGCCTTGGAGTCGTCATTCAGGTTGTTCCGCCAGTTGTCGCCCAGCGTCAAGAAGACTGCCGCTTTTTCCCTGTCATCGGTCATATAGTCGGCCGCTTTCCCCAGATCTGCGGCGGCGGACGTTCCTTCTTTGAGGGTATAATAGGCTGTTCCTCGGCTTGCCAATCCGGCTCCGACCAGGCTTTCCGGCCACTCTTCTATTTTTTCATCTTTGAACTCTGCGATCAGCTCCTTGCTTTTTCCAGCATTGCACAAGATTTTCATCCGGCAATTCTTGGATGCCGCCGGTATCGGGATTTGCTGCGCAAAAACCAGAGCCTGGTCGAATTGCTTCAGAACGCAGGCCCAGCAGGCCGCCTGTTCCAATGCGTCCGATTTCTGGAAATCGCTTCTTGCTTCGGCAGCCAGGTTCGAAAATGCAGACACTGCTTCCTGATATTTGCCTGCCTGGGCCAGCGCCAGGGCAGCTTTGCGGCCCGCCAGATAGTCCGCCATAACGTTGACACCGAGCGATAATACTATTCCGGTCATAAGGATGTACCGATACATGGCAATTTTTCCTTTCATTGTTTTCTCCTCAGTTACCTTATAAACACTTCGCCGAATTTAGCCGGCACGTAAAAGTTGTTTTCGCCGGTGGGCGACCAGGCTGACCGCTCCGTCTCGCCGGGCCTTGCGCGCTGGCGGCAGAGGTTTATGAACCACGGATACAGGGAGGTGGGAGAGCGGCCCTCGACAGATTTCATGGGATCTACACCCCCTTCAATTGCATCGCCGAAAGGGATGCGCATTTCCACGCTCCAGAATGTGTCGCCCTTATGTACTGCCACCTTGGCGTTTGATGACCAGGCCAGGTTGCTTCCGCCTTTCATGTCGGCATCAAACAATGCGCCGGCCGGATTGACCGCGATCTGATAGTAGGAATGCCCCTGAGTCTCCAGTAGCACATCCACGTAATCGCCCTTGAAGATCGCGGAATCGTCATTTTGGGTCGTCGTGATGTTCAGGTTCTTCATGTCACGCTCGTTGCAACGAATTCCAAAATATACTGCCCGATTCTCCCAGAGCACCATGAACGATGTGCCATTGAATGCAGTCCGCCCGGTTTCCAGTTCGGAAAGGGAGAGCGCGTATGGCTCACACTCTTTCCATTTGGGTTCGTCCAGGCATCCGTCAATCACTATTTCGGAATCGTTGGTCTGTTGCCAGGTGCGGACTTGTGGAACATCCTTGCGGTCAATGGCGAGATGTGACTGCAGATCCTTGAGAGGTCTCACGTAGTCGCAGATCAAGCCTATCCGCTTGCTGTACACTGTGCCGTCACCAGCCGCTTTCCTGGCGGACTCGAGCAGGTCGAGGGCATGGTTGACCGGCTCCAGCTTAGTAGGCATGAACTGCCAGTTTTTCTCTGAATATTCTATGAAGGCCTTCATCTCCTTCGCCGCAGGACCGTAGAATTTTTCATAGTATTCATCCAGCAGAGCATCGATGTTCTGGTCCGCGTCCCAGTAATAGCGCGCCGTCACGTACACATTCAGATGGTTGAACCCTGGGGCATGCATGTCGCGAAAGTCGGGAACCCCCTGGGTCAGCTCGATGAATTCTCCCTGCGATTTGCCTTTCAACGAATGCAGATCCTCCGCAATCGCGTGGGGGAAGTAAACCGGCAGCCCATCTTGTTCACGCCCAGGACGGCTGTAGAGGTAATGGCAGTAGGTCAGCAGATTCCCTGGCGCCAGCTTGTCCAGATACTTATTGCGGAGCTCCAGCGCCCGTGCGTGTTCTCCAGGATTGATGAAATCCTTGCGCGGCTCCAGAATCTGCACCATCACATTCGGGCTTAACTTTGCGATCTTCTCCGGCGGCAACGTATATACGTGATATGCGCCGTAGATCAGTTTCCGATCGGGGTGAGTCTTGTACAATTCCCGGGCCACGCGCTCGGTAAAATCCCAGACATAATACGATGCCTCTCCCGCAGATCCCCGTTGCGGCGTATACTTGCCTTTGCACAGTTCGCACTGGCACATGCTAAATCCGTCGTTCGGCATGATGGATAGATACTGGAGGTCAGGATAAATATCGAACACCGTTCTCGCGTATTTCACGGTGGCTTCAAACAACCCTTCAGAAGACACACAGGGGGAGTAATAGTCTCCGGTCTTCCGTGTGCCGTCGGCAAGAAGCGCAAAATACTCCGGATGAGCCTTCTTGACCTCGTCCCGGCCATTCACATTGTTGAGCCCATGCGGACCAGGAACTCCCATGGTGGCGTCAACTCCGATGCGTAGCTTATACAGCATGGCGTCACGGGTGCCACACCTAAACGCGGGCGAATAGTCGCCCAGATTCCGGTACGGAAAATCTGGTTTTACGGTCTTGTCCACAGGCACCAGTGAAATAGTCTTTCTCTCGGGAATGACTTCTCCCAGATCCCCCGGCATGTACCAGCGCACGCCCAGGCCGCGCAGAAACTCGTACACGGCATTCAGCGTACCGCGTTCGTCAAACTCCCAGAGGCCTACGGTCGCACTGTAGCCACCTCTGCCCGGCGCGGGGTTCCCCCAATGCTCGCCGGTGCGCTCGTCCCATTCCTTTTTCGAGTCGTATTGGAGCGGAGTGCAATCCTTGTCATGGCCTAGGAGCACAAGCCAGTCTTTGCCGGACACCATCCGGAATGCGCCGCACTTGAGGCCTTCGTCTGTGATCTTCAGGCGATCAGTTTCAGCGCTCCGGCCCACGTAGATGTGCACAGGCACGTCCGGGCCTGGCGCGGTCGCGATTGCCAGCTTGGCACCGCTGATTTTTTCTATGTAGGTGCGCAATTCCAAGGCCGCAAGCTTCACAGCGCGCGTGGGCATGGCGGAAATGACGATATCCGCCTGCGCCTGCCCGTGATCCACCAATTTCAGACTTCCTGATCCGCCCTAATTCTGTATTCTGTGTAACTACCTTAAATTCAATCTGTTAATTCCAGTTCTGGCGTGTCAGCTCTTTTTTGCAAGTGGAAAAAAGGGATGTACCTTTCCTTAAAAAAACAACG
>CAIQLG010000557.1 GCA_903872565.1 uncultured Lentisphaerota bacterium
ATGGCGGGCAAATATCGGCGGCGGCTATCCTGTTCTGGTATTCGAAGTAGGCGGCACGACATAGCCGCAAGCAAATATCGAAATTCGAAATAAATTTATTGTATGGGAAACTGTATTTTAACACGTTTGCGTCCTTTGCGCCTCTTGCGTTAGGAAAATTAACGATAAAGACGCAATAGTCGCTACAGTTAAAAAGAGATTAAGTTCCGGCGAAGCCGGTTAATTCAAAATCCATACGAACGGAGATGGGGCTTATGACTGATACCTTACGTCAACCGCATATTCTCATTGTCAGCGCGTCTACCGGTGGCGGCCACGTTCGCGCCGCGAAAGCACTCGAGCTCTGTCTGCGAGAACGTTATCCGCATATTAAAGTGACCAATATCGACATGATGGAATATGTGTCGTGGTTGTTCAAGGAATTGTATGTGGAAGGCTATACCGACATGATGCTGCATCAGCGTTGGCTGTTCGGAGTGCTGTACAAACTTATGGATAAGCCCCCCCGTACGTTCCTGATGCGGCGCTTTCGGCTGTGGTTCCAGAAAATCAATATGGGCCGTGCGCGCAAAGCGTACCGGCAATTCAATCCCGACCATATCATCTGCACCCATTTCACCGCGGCCGAGATGTTTGACAACGCGCGGAGCAATGGTGAAAAAATACCGCCTGTCTCAGTGGTTGTCACGGATTTTGATGTGCATTGGATATGGGTGCATAAAATGCTGGACGAATACTTCGTAGCCGACCCCGAGGCGGCAGCGCGCCTTGCCAGCCGTGAGATAGCCTTGGAGAAAATACATGTCGCCGGCATTCCAGTATGCCCCGCGTTTGCCCGGAACTATTCGGCGACCGACAGTCGCATAGCGCTGGGTTTGCAACCGGATAAGACTACGATCCTGCTCCTGGCAGGCGGGTTTTGTATCAGCAAGATTGACGTCATGGCGCGCAAGATCCTAATGCACGACATCCAGTTGCAGTTAATTGCGGTTGCGGGCAATAATGAACCTTTGCACGACTTGTTCGAAAGCGTAGTCAGGGAATTCCCCGGTCGGCTGATTGTGATCGGTTTTACCAACGAGATTGAGAACTGCATGGCCGCAAGCGATCTGGTGATCACCAAGCCGGGCGGACTTACCATCTCCGAATGTCTGGCACTGGGAAAACCGATGATTATGATCGACCCTATTCCGGGCCAGGAAGTCCACAACGCGGCATATGTCATGGAGAAAGATGCAGGAGTGATGGCCTACGACGATGTGGGCGTTCTCTATCATCTGGATGAAATCGCCCGGAAGCCGGACCGGCTGGCCCGTATGCAGGAGGCCGCCGGAAAGGCAGGCAGGCCGCAGGCGGGCTTTGATATCGTGGATATTATTGTCAAGCGCTACTTCCCGCCTGATATATGACCTGAATTTCCAACATCCAAAGGAATTTCAAAGTCGAATGTCGCCACAAACTTCTTCAGTATCTTTTCGCTGCAGTCCGATATTTCCTTCAGAAGCTTTTTCGCCTTCCCGAATTCCATGCTCCATTTTTATGAAAAAAAATAAGAACCGCCTCAAAACTATCCAAAGAATTTACAATTCATCAGAACTGAGAAATAATGAAGACGCAGCCTCTCCGAGCCGGAAGCTGCGTGAAACATAAATCAACAGGGTGCCGGCTCTGAAAATACCCGTCACAGCATCGTCAGAATCTCCGGATGAATGATTTACGATACGGGATAAGACACGTTCCATCGTTAATTGGCAAGTTTTCCGGAACTGATGTGGAGTTTTATGTCGGCAAGCTCCATCAAAGATTTTTCATGGGTTGCGACAATTACGATTTTTCCATTTTCCGCTTCGGCTTTCAGTGCTCTTGCAATGATTCCGGCATTTTCAGGATCGAGGTTTCCCGTCGGTTCATCTGCCAGTATGAGCTCGGGGGTTCCGGCGAGCGCCCGAGCAACGGCCACTCTCTGCTGTTGCCCAACGCTGAGTTCGCTGGGATAATGCCATGTGCGGTCCGAGAGATGCATGTTCTTAATTACGGCGTCCACTTTTTCCCTGGAGTTGGAATCATTTCTAAGAGCCAGGGGCAGTGCGATGTTCTCGGATACTGTCAAATATGGAACCAGATGAAAGTTCTGGAAGACGAATCCGATTTTTCTGTTCCTTAGCCTGTTTTGCATCGAAGATGAGATAGAATATATGTTTTCGCCTTCGAAGATGACCTCGCCCGAATCTGGTTCCATCATGCTCCCCGCAGTCATGAGCAGAGTGCTTTTTCCACTTCCGCTCTCACCATAGAGTATGTGAAACTTCCCGGGATTGAATTCGTATGAGACATTGTCAAGGGCGAGGATTTCAAGTCCCCTGCGTCTATATTTTTTCGTTATATTGGATAGTTTCAGCATTTCAGTGTTCCGTTAAAATAATTGCAGGGTTAATCCTCAAAATTCCTGAAATTGGGATGATTTCGCCAATAATGGCGGTCATGGAAATGATAAGCATTGTTGGACAGAAGTAATGCCAGTTTACTGCGAACTGCCTCGTGTTTGTAATGAGAAACGGGGATATGGTCCACAAGGATGCGTAAGTTCCGAGAAGGAAGCCGGCGACTCCTGCAATCAGAGCCAGTGCAAGCATTTTCACACAGTGCAGTGCTATTATCCTGCAATATCCGGCTCCGACAGCAAGCAGGATTCCTGTCTCGTATTTTCTATCCTCCACTTCCTGAATTCCATTTATGACTATGACCGCAAGCATTACAATTGTAACAAGGATTGAAACAAAATAAAGGTAACTGTCGGTCATATTTCTCGACTGGTGACGGGCGATTGCGATTTTCTCGAGATTGATCTGTTTGAACCCCGGCAGGATTTTTTCAAGCCTTGTCCTCTGATATTCGTGGATGTGCTTCATGTCACCTCCTGGAAACAGGCACTCGAATGAAAGTACACAGTTTATCTTTCCCGGTTTCTTCAGAATCCTCTGGGTGTCCGAAAGATTCATATATACCCTCCAGTCGTCAATGTCTCCTGTTTCGTCATCAACTTTTGCAACATCGAAACTATTCCCACATATTTCCACCGCGCTTCCATCGCGGACATCAAGCACCTTTGATGATTCATATCCAAGTCTGACGGTCCCTTTTTTCACCGGTTTCGCAGGATTTCCTTTTTCCGCCGAATCGTCGGGTCTTTCGACTGGTTTTATCCCGGTGAGAATAAGCTTCCTGCCTCCAGCGTCATACTGTTCTTGGAGAACAGAAAGATAGTATCTCGAGGGGAGTTCAATATGTGATGCCAATGTCTCGGTCGTCTCTTCTGGAAATAGCTTCTGTTTGTCTGAGCAGAGCAGAGAGTCTATCGTGTCAACTGATTCCGGGACAAGCCTCTGGTTGAGTCCCATGTTCTTCATTATCAATTGCATGGAACGTTGTGCATAAGTTCCCGTGTTCAGCACATAGGCATAGAGCGATACGAGAGAGGTCATCGCAAGCAGAACCAGGAAGCTACTTTTCCATGAATGTCTGATTTGAGATAATATCAATTTCCAAAACATGTGAAAAACACCAATCCTATCTATAGTTGTCCTGAGGTTTTCCCTTTGGAAGAGCACAATGGCCGTCAAGAAATATGACATTGAGTCCGGTACCTGTGACTCCCCCAACTCTGAAATGCGGCAGGGCCGGGGCACCTTTTCGCCACCAATCTGCGATGATCCATCTCTCGCTCGGCTGCGCGTTGAGGGCAATTGGGTTAATGGGCTTGCCGCCCACAACGATCTGTGGGTCATATATTCCGTCAGCTTTCAGTCCTCTTGGCCAGAAACCCCACGTAACACCACTATCTCCCGGCGCCTCTCTCCATCTGATGCCGACAGCGGGGGTATGTTGTGCCGCTGTTATCGGTTGCCCAGTTAATATCTGTACAGGATTTGCCTGAGGAACAAAATAACTGAAATAAGCATACGATATCCTTCCGGCCGTCCAATTGTCATCGGTATTTATCACCGAAGTTGATGCCCCCGCAGGATTGTAGGAGGTGCTCTGGGCATAAGGTTCCATCAGATATGACTGGGGACAATAAAAACTGTTTCTGAAACTATCCTTTTTGTCAAGAGAGTCCAGAAGTTTTGGATGCGGATTCATTTCAGTATCATCCCGGAAAAAATAAGAGTTGCTATTTCCGGCATATACTGAAAAAGCAAGATGTTGCTGCCTCATGTTCGAGGCGCACAATCTCTCCTGCGCCAATGACTTGGACCTCTTGAATGCCGGAAGGAGCATTGTCGCCAGAATCCCGATGATTGCAATCACGACCAACAGCTCGATGAGCGTAAACGTCATCGAGCTTCGACTTCGCGTTCCGCTGTGGCAAAACTGCTTCCCACTCCGCTCTGCGAGCTTTGAGGGACAGGTCGCCGGGCATGCCAACAGCTCGATAATTGTAAAACACTTCTTCATTGCAGGCAGTCCATGATTGTAACGTTCTTCTTCATGGCAAAATTTTATCCTTATATGCAATCAGTTTTTATTGTTATTTTGAATCTCAATGGCGGAAATGTGGAAGCGGTTGTCTGATGGGGCAATGTATATCACGGCTGTTTCGGTATTACTCCTGCATGTCGCCTTGAACACGACATTTTCACAGTCGTCGAGGACAACATTTGAGACGGTGGCACCTTTTAGCCTTTCCAGCATTAAAAG
>CAIQLG010000558.1 GCA_903872565.1 uncultured Lentisphaerota bacterium
AAGACGCATGGAATTGGAATGGAAATAAAAAAAGGCATTTTGAAAATTATGAATGCATTATTTTCTGCATATCTTCTTGATTTGCAACAATCCAGCAATCCATTTATCCAACAATCCATGGGACGATACTGAAAAACTGTCTATGAATGGATTTTATAAAAACAAAAACTGTCAATTTCTGAGCTCTAAAAAACAAAGTTTTGCGATTGGCTAAACAAGAAAGGAATTTACGGAATGAAAAACAATAAACTCCTGAAGCTTTTGAGACGTGCGCTCATGCTGATGATGGGAAGTGTTGCCATCCTATCCGCCGGTTCGGTTTGTGGTGAAGCATATCTTGTCAAGGACGGAAAGCCACGCGCCAACATTGTGATCTCCGATAAACCTACCAGGGCGGTCAAGCTGGCTTCTGCGGAACTGCAGACCTATATCGAGAAGATCAGCGGGGCCAAGCTGGCGATCACGAATGCGCCTGGTTCGGACATGCCCACACACATCTACGTGGGCCGGAGCAAGTATACCGACCAATTTAAAATCTCCGACGAAGACCTCAAGTGGGGTGCATTCCGGATGGTGTCCGGGAAGGACTATCTTGTGCTCCTAGGCCATGACAAGGACTTCACGCTGCCCCAGTATACTCCCCAAAATTACGAAGATACCCAGCGCGCGCTTAAGGAGTGGGATGCGCGCACCGGCGAGCATTGGGGGAATCCCTTTACTTTCCTTGGTGGAGCCAACTGGTCTGGCTACAGTCCGGCCGTCGACCTGTGGGAATTTGACGAGCGCGGAACGTTGAATGCCGTGTACGAGTTCCTGCGCGGCCTGGGCGTACGCTGGTACATGCCCGGCGACTTGGGCGAGATAGTGCCCAAACTGAAAACAATTGCGCTGACCCCCGTGGACAAGATCGTCAAGCCTGATTTTTCCTATCGGAATCTGGGCGACTATGCGCCCGCTTTTAGACATGGAAACAGGGACGGCGTGCTGTATAAGCTGCGCAGCGGCGTAGATGCCACCCTGGGAATTCCGGATCCGCATGGATTGCTCAATGTGATCCAGCGGAACGAGGTCAAGCAGGCGCATCCGGAGTTCTACGCCAACCATCGGGCGCCAGATCCCAAAGACATTGGTTTTTCCACCTGTTTCTCGTCTCAGGAGTTGGTCGACAACACGGTGAAATACGCGCGCACGGTTTTCGATATCTATCCAGATCTGAAGTATCTCTCCATCTGGCCGAACGACGGGACCTGGGCCGGCGGTATGTGCCAGTGCAACCTGTGTAAAGGCAAATACAAATCGGGACGAGGTGCGGAGGGCGATATGTCGGATCTTATATGGGGATTTACCGAGCGCGTGGCCCGTGAGGTGTACAAGACGCACCCGGACCGGAAAATAGTCAGCGGCGCGTATGGTTCGGCTAAGTTGCCGCCGGAAGATATCGCCAAGTTCAGCCCCAATGTGATGGTGTGTATTGTCCAGCTCCGCAGTGATTTCAACAATCCTGAAGTGCGCGCCCACTGGCTGGATATCCGCAAGGCATGGCTGGACAAGGTGGCACCGGGGAATCTTTGTATTTACTGCCATTATCTTGACAGCGGTTCGCACCTGCCGGCCTATTTCCCCCACGCGATCGCCGAAGATCTGCGTTCGTTGAAGGGACTTTCACAAGGCGAGTACATCGAGTTGACCGATGGGGCTAGCGAAGAAAGCAAGGGGCGCGTCGACATGCACGCGCCAGGGTTCAATCATCTGAACATGTACGTGACGACCCGTTATTACTGGGATGCGAATCAGGACATCGAGGCGCTGCTGAACGAGTACTACGAGAAGTTTTATGGACCGGCGGCCAAGGAAATGAAAGCCTTCATCGAGTATTCCGAGGCCAACTGGAAGAAGATGTTTAATGATGCGGCGCCGATCGGCAAGGCACTCGAACTGCTGGCGGCTGCGCGCAAGGCCGCCGGAGATGGCATCTATGGCAAGCGTGTCGACCTGCTGGTGGACTACTGCGCGCCATTGACGAAGCGGATGGACAAGCTGGCCAAGGGGCGGAACAAAGATCTGAAATTCGCGGCGCAATCCTGCGGCAAGCCCCCGGCCAAATTGGATGGCAGACTGGACAAGGCTTTTTGGAAGGATTTGCCCGAGTATTCCCTAGTCAATCTTACGTCCGATTGCACGGCAGCGACCAACGGGTTGAAGACGACTTTCCGCATCGCCTGGTGCGACGACGACGCTGTCTATTTCGGCATCCGCTGTGAAGAGCCGGATATCAAGGGACTGAACATCAAGTCTCGTGAACAGGACAATCCTGTCGTATGGGACGGGGACAACATCGATTTGATCATCGAGACCCAGCGGCACTCGTACTATCAGATCGCATTCGGCCCGAACGGCGTGTTCGCGGATGCGGATCGCAAAGTCAACGATAACGATATCAATATGCTCTGGAACTCGGGCGCGCAAGCGGCCGGGTATGTGGGCGATGGGTACTGGAGTCTGGAACTGCGGATTCCTGTGGCGGGCGACGATGCGGAGACGTACGCCCCATTGATCGGCATCTCGGGCCACAAGCCGACGGCGGAAAGTCCCTGGTATTTCAACCTCGGCCGCCAGCGCATGCGGGGAACGGTTCGGGAATTCTCAGCCTCCGCACCCCCGAAGAAAGACGGTACTGGTGCCGGCTTCCATGACCTCTGGAACTTCGGGCAGTTGTTCGTGAAATGAAATGCGTATATATGCACATTTGCATGGGATGCCACTTTGTTTTCCCAGTGCCAATTTAAAATGAATCGAAGACTCTGATCGATTACGAGAACATCGATATGCTGGTTAAGGAAATAAAAGGAAAGAGATCGTTATGAGCATTGCAAACATATCCTTCACCATGTATATTATTATAAGAATAAAGTAAGATGTCGGAAAAGGCAAAAGTCGCGATTGTTTCAGCAGACTCTTTAGAACGGGAAGCAACCATTCAGAGGAAAACAAAACTATCTGAAAAAAGAAGGGAGGAAGTTGAGAAAATGAATAATTCTTCATCCGAACATCAGCGAATGGAAAGGCACGGGGAAGGCTTCCCGTGGACAGCTCTGAGTGCAAGATTCACGCACGGCTTGGCCTATGAGGTAAAACCGAGATATTGCGTGGCAAGACGAGGCTTTACCTTGATTGAACTGCTTTTCGTGATTGCTATAATCTCCATTTTGATGGCAATGCTGCTGCCGGCCTTGAAAAACGCCCGGGGGATAGTCTGCACAGGCAACCTTAAACAACAAGGACTTGCCTTCAACTATTTTGCCGATGATCATGAGGGAACAGTTCCGGGGTGCTACATATACTCCACCCCTGACGGAATTGGGCGCTATCTTTACAAACCATTTGAGGATCAATTCAATGGCTATCCCGGAAATGGATACAAGGGCTGGGCAGCAACGAATCCCATTCATTGCCCCTCGCTCATGTGTCCTTCTGTCGTAAATCCGGCAGGAGACGATGTTCAAGTCTCCGTTGACAGCCCGTATGTGCATTATGCCATCGGGTATCGGACGACGTATTGGTACAATTTCGACCCGATGCCGCTTACGGACATGAACAAATTTCTCGATCTGGCGCCATTCGTGCTCGACTATTTCGTAACTGAGGCGCGATATACCCGACCTCTCTTCAGATTTCCAGTCACCCCCTATGTTGATGAAGGACAGTACCACAAGGTCTACAGCCCGTCCAACGTCAACATCGCAGGGGACGCTTTCGCATACCATACCCTAGATGGCGATAATCCGGCAATATACCGCCACTTCAACAGGGTCAACCTGTTGAAGCTCGACCTCAGCGTCAGGCCCGCGCACAGGATTGCCACCTATGGATGGAAGGTGTTGAAAGAATAATCCGAGGTTCGCTATAACACACGCATTATAAAGAAATATCATATTTTTAAATTAAACCTATTGACATGTTTTGGTTCATCCTTTACCCCAACGGGATTGGATATCCGGGCATTCAATTTAAAAAGGATTGGCCATGAATATGACAATGAAGAAAATAGCCGAGATGGCAGGTGTTTCACGCCCCGCTGTTTCAACCGTCCTAGGCAATTCAAAATCTACTCGCGTATCAGCTAAAACCAGAAAAAAGGTACTTCATCTGGCGAAACCACCGTCCAAAGAACCGGATGCGGGAAGTCTGTACGTCCAGGTCTGTGAGGGGCTTGGGCGGCAACACCCAAGTCTACTCGGTAGCGGCACTACAATGAAGCAACGGCTGGCGAGCGGGCAGGTGCTCTTGGGCTTGGCGCAGGCGTTGCCTGCGGCGGGGATCGTGGAGAGCATGGCCTGTGGCTGGGATTTTATATGGATAGATGGCCAGCATGGTCAGATAGACTACAACGCAATGTTAGACTGCCAGCGCACGGCGGATTCGTTGGGCCTCTTGACGATGCTGCGCGTGCCGACTCACGAACCGGGGCTCCTGGGTCTCTACGCCGACGTCGGCTCCAGCGCCCTCATGGTGCCGCTCGTCAATAGCGTAGAGGAGGCTGGCCGCATCATAGAGGGGTTGTGCTTTCCGCCACTCGGCAACCGCTCCTACGGCGGCGGGCGCCTGATCCTCCTGGAAGGTCCCGAGTACCACCGCCAGCACGAGATGGTGGTGGTGGCTCAGATCGAATCCGTGGAAGCCGTCGAGGCGGCGGAAGAAATCGCCGGGATGGAAGGCATTGACGTTCTCTTCTTCAGCCCCGCTGATATGCGTGTGCGGATGGGCATTCCGCTCGGCACACCAATCCTTGAACATGAACAGTCGCGGTCCGCGATGATAAGAACGGCCAAGGCGGCCCGGAAGGCGGGCAAGTACGCCGGCACGGTGGCGGGCGACGGTCCGCTAGCGCAGGCGGCGGTGGAGATGGGCTACCAACTCATTGCCGGCGGGGGTGATGCAGCTTTTCTGAGGGCTGCGTCCCAGACCAGACTGAACGAACTGCAGACGGCACTAAACAAAAACAAGAAGAAAGGAAGAAACAGATGAAGACAAAACGTGAACCGATCATGGATGCGGCCAGAAGGGGTGTTAGCTGGTTGATCAGCAAACAGAATGCCGAGGGACAATTTGGCAGCGAGGACGACGTCAACGCCTACTATAAGGATGCGTATCCACTTCGGATTGCCGGCGAACCGGCTGCCGCCGCAAAATGCATGAACTACTCGGTCAAGCATTTCATGACGGAGGAAGGCGACTTCATGAACAGCCGGACCCAGCGCAGCGCGGGGTCGTACACCCGCTACTGATTCCGCTGAAAAAAGATGATATTAGCCTCAATTTGAGCGGTAATATTAAAAAAATAATGATACTAACAAAATCCTTTATTTTCCCTCAAAATATAATTTAAGCACCTTATGCACCGATATTACGGCCTGAAATATTACAGGATGGCATTATTGTAAAATTGTAGCGTCCCGTTAAGCTTCTCATGATATTTTTGCGTCTTTCTTTTGTTCCCACACCATGCGGCGCGCCAATCTTTTGACATTGCATGCCGTCCCGATGAAAAAGTTCTGCATTCTCAAATGTGCTAGGCCTCTGTATCGCGCTTTTCGCATGCCATATCCTCTTACAAGCTCGCTCTGGGTTCCTTCTATTCCGTTCCTCCTGTGCATCTCCTCTTTGAATTCCTTTGTTCCCATTTCATTCCTGCGTTTTTGTAGATGCATGTGGAATTCCCTGACCAGCAGACTGCGGTGATTCTGGTTCTTCCCGACACATTTCTCTGCGCATGTGCAGATCTGGCAGAGCTTCTGGTTCCATTCTATGCGGTACGTGACGTTCCCTGTAGCCTCTTCTGCGAGCCTGCTGAAGTTGGTGCTGGCGTGTCCAGCAGGGCATATGGCCTTCCGTCCTTCAATGTCAACCTGGAAATGATCCGATGTCAGTTCCTGCCTGCCTCCCGGCGGCGGAGCCGGACCGCGCAGTTCGCGTCCGTCCTGTTCCGCCTCGGCCAGCTTTTCCCCGCTGACATAGGCTCCGTCCACATAGAGCCGGTCGGGTCTGCCAAGATCGTTCTCCTCCAGCTGCACGAACACTTTTTCCATTCCCGCCTCATCGCTTCCCGTGGCGGTCTGGGTGACGACAGCGGTGATGAAGTTGCTTGTCGGCTCGTTTCTGGGACGCGCTGTTTCCGACACGGTTTCGCAGACCTGCACCTTGTAGCCGATCCAGCTCTTGTCCCTGGTCGTCGATTTTGTGCACCATTGCGCTTCTGGGTCATGCGGATTCTGTATGGAACCCGGCAGGGATTTCGGCTTCTGGCTCCAGCTCCCCGTCTCGTCGAGTTCATAATTCTCCTGGAAAATCTGTCCGAGCAGTTTCATCTCAGGCAATTCCATCTGCGGGGAGTTCCCGAAGAATTCAAGGACTTCCGCGACCGCCATGCCAACTTCCAGAGTTTTCTTTTTAAGAGTTTCCACATTGCTTTTAAAGTCCACTTTTCCCAGCACATATTCTCCCCACATGGTGTTCCAGTATCCGGGAGGATATGGAGTTCCCTCAAGCGCGACGAGAGCTTTTTTCAGAGCGGTGCGCACGCACTCGAGCCTGTTCATGACGGCAAGCAGCCCATGCACATGGGTCGAGTCCAGACGCTGGGAATTCCCGCGTCTTATCCAACCCTTTTCAATGAGCATGCCGATACAAATGTCGAAGGCCAGCCGTTCCAGCGAATGCTCAAGCAGGCGGTTGCGGAATTTTGTGAGAAGAGTAGGATGAAACGTCGCATCCTCAAGGTTCATGTGAAGGGCGAGCTTCCATCTGAGATCGAACTGGCAGGCCTCCGCGGCCTGCCGGTCCGGCAGACGCTCGCAAAACTGCAGGAGACAGGCGGCCAGCAGACGTACAGGATTCTCTGCAGGGCGCCCCCTGTCGGGAGAATATAGACACGACAGCGTCGACAGTTCCTCGTTCAGGCGCGGGTAGACCTCATTCGCGAAAAAGACAAAGAACTCTTTTCTTTCCAGAATGATTTTCGGCATTCCGTCAATCCCATTGACCAGATCCTGAATCCTGCTGTCCGGCCTGCTTTTTCCCGCATAATTTCCTGAAAACATGCTTGATTATACCTTTTTATAAGTTAGCTTATAGGCTAACATATAATGGGCATGGCAATTTTCAACAGGAAAAACTTAAAGTAACAAAAGGAAATTCAGATGAAGACAAGTCTCCCGCTGAAAGTGCAGAGCATCAAATCCAAGGGACAGAAACAAAGACCCTATGTCTATCTCTCTGCAGACCTCGTGGAAAAGACCGGACTGAAACAGAAAGATCTGGTGGAGTGGGAACTCATTGGCCGCCGGAAGTTGCGTCTGGACAGGGTACTCCGGAAGAAAAGATGCAGCGATCCCCAGACCTACCCGCTGAAGCTCCAGGCAATAAAATCGAAAGGCCAGAAGACGAGATTGTATGTATATGTCCCGGTTCCTCTTGCCGCGGCAATACGTCTCAGGCATGGAGAACCGGTACGGTGGGAATATGATGGCACCGCTTTATTGATGCTCAGAAACGCATGACAGTCAGGTAGTAGTATGGAAAAAATACGGAAGCATTTTTCATGTCATCTTTTTTCAGCGGAATCAAAAACGGAGGTGTGACCCTGATCCGCCGAAAAATAAATCTTCACCGAACTCCAGGGTTCGCTGAAGATTTATTTTTGAGTTTTCTTCCTTCGGGGCATCGCAACGTGAATCCGATCGCATCGAATTTCTCGAGGATCTCC
>CAIQLG010000559.1 GCA_903872565.1 uncultured Lentisphaerota bacterium
GTGTCGATGTGATACCAGCCCCGATTTGAAAATAAACGGATTTTTTTAAGAGATTACTTGTAAGCTACCGAAAAACGATGCTATCTTATAGGCATCCGCTGGATTTCCAGCGTCAAATTTGGTAACCGTGAACGGTTACGGAAATAGTTCGCTTGGATGGTAGGAATGCCATTCCGGGGTATATTTAAAAAGTAAAAATGAAAGAAGAAGAGACGGTCAAAAAGGCCGTCACGGAATCAGGTAAATATATACCATACTGAGTTGTCCACAGTATGTGAATTGCAATTATGAAAACAAAATTTTTCATCGCATCTGTCATGCTGGTTCTGCTGACAGTTCTGGCCGTTGTGGTTCTTAATAAAAATGACACGGCAGGCACCGAAGATAAAACAGTGAACAGACTAATGCCCTTGCCTACTTCAGAACAGACAACACCAAAAGCCAAGGAACAGACTACTTCCACCAAAACTCTTCCCGCTAAACTCCCTGCCTGCAACAGTGATAAAAACTTCCGGATTGAACTTGAGAAGCTATTGGCGAATTCGGATTATGATACATTTTCTGCACTGCTTGGAGAATGGGCAAATAAAGATCCCGACGCAGCTAAAAGGTGGGTAGGAGGTTCAAATCTTCCGGATGAAAAAAAGAAAGATTTGCTGAAAATCATAGACGAAAATCAAAAGTGAAAATTGGCCGACTATGATTTTCTGTTTGTATTTATTCTTCTGGGAATTTATGATTTACCGGCGAGTCGGTTATGGTGTTGCAGATGCGCCATGAATCAGATTCAAGTCACTGCAACTTTTTAAAAAAAAGATCAACTATTGCAGCCAGCCCTTTCACCCCGACTACTGATCTACGCCAGCCCGAACATCTTCGCCAGCCTCTGGCAGCGCTGGGCGACCGAAGAGATTATGGCTTGAAATTGCTGGAGCCACCGGCGCACAAATCGTAGGTGTTTCCCAGGTCGTCCTGCACAATGTGGGCGATTCCGTCGACCGCCTTGATAGTCAGATCCTGGTCCAGCACCTGTACCCGGTATTTCCAGCCCGGTGCAAGTTTCAGCTTACTGCCGAGGGTCTTGAGCCCCTCATACGTAAGGCTGGGATCCGCAATGAGCGAGTAGGCCTGCATGACCCAGGGATTGCCCTTCATATCGTCCAGGATGAAGACGGGTTTGCCTTTGATGAAGCCCATTTGCGATTTGCGCTCAACCTTGGTCGGCCTGTAGCCAGTGTATCCCTTCGCCTCAAGATTGATATGCTCGGGCAGCTTTACCTGATACATCCAGCGGGCCTTCAGGCCATCGAAGTTGCGCTCTGTTCCAACCGGCAGTTCGATCCAGTCCATCGTCCAGTGCCGCGGGCCGTTCTTGAACACGTCCAGAACATCGTATTGCTTCTTCAACATCTCAGGATTGACCTTTGCCCAAAGGGCTTCGGGGCAGGTATTTCTCGGGTCGGCACTGTCATTCAGGCCGGTCGTATTGTAAAACGCCGCCTCGAGATTGTGAGTCAGTCTATTGCCACCGACTAGAAACACTTCGCCATAGCGCATATCGCGCAGATTGTCGAACCGCATGACTTTGGCGTCGGCGCCATCCTGCGGCAGACTGGCGCAGCCCGCCAGGGACACGGCGACAGCCAGCCCCAGCAACCAGGCCGACAAGGCTTTTCTCAGTTTTGCATCCATCATTTGTACAACTTCCCATCAGTCAAGATTACTGTTGACTGGCCGCCTCGGGTTTGGCAGCCTCGGACACGAATGCGGGAGCATTCATTCGTATGAGATCGACAACGACATTAACAGCTTCGTCCATATATATGTCTTTCTGCTTCTTGTCATCCTTGACCTTTTCAAGATCGCCTTCCTCCATTTTCATAAGGGACGTCTGCTGCTCGAGAAGATTTTTCTCCTCCGCATACATTTTCCATCTCTTCTCCTCGTTGAGAGAAAGCGTCTTCTCCTTCTTCATCTTGTCATATATTTCGATATCTTTTGCGAGCAGTTCGAAATCCTTGCTTTTGGCTATCCGTTCCTGCGATTTTTTCGCAAGTTCCGGGATTATCTTTCTAATGTTCTCGCACACGGGATATTCGCGTGCAGGTATCGTGTCCCAGGGAAGGGCATGATCAAGAAATTTCTCCCCTGTCTCCATCGTGTCAGTATATGAAGGAAACACTACGTCGGAAGAGACGCCCTTGATCTGTGTTGACTCCCCGTTTATCCTGTAGAACTTCTGTGTTGTGATTTTCACCGAGCCGGGCGGCACACTCAGATTGTAATAGGTCGTGACATCTTTCAAGTCAAGCACTGTCTGGACAGTCCCTTTGCCATGCGTATGGCTGTCCCCTATTATAACTCCGCGTGAATAGTCCTGTATCGCAGCGGCTAAAATTTCGGATGCGGAAGCGCTGAACCTGTTCACCATGACGGCGAGCGGTCCGCCATAGACTAAGTTCTTGTCCGGATCGGGCTGGACAATAATGCCTCCGGCACTGTTTTTCACCTGGACGATGGGACCTGAATAGATGAACAGCCCGGTAAGCGCGACAGCCTCGTAGAGGCTTCCGCCTCCGTTTGACCTGAGGTCGAGAACTATCGCGTCAACTTTTTTCTCCTTGAAATCGGCAATGATCTTTCTGATGTCAGTCGTGGTGCTTTTGCAATTCTCATCGCCCCTGCGGAACGCCTCGAAGTCACAATAGAACGAAGGAAGATATATGACACCTATTTTTTTCACTCCATTCTCGGTCTGCTTCTCTTTTATTTCGCCATGCGCCTCAGACTGCTTGAGGAGCACATTGTTCCTGATGATTTCAATTATTTCAGGAACAGAATTCAAGCCTTTTGAAGCTTTCAGAACGGTAAGCCGGACCTTGGTGTTCTCTTCCCCTCTTATGAGCCTGACGACCTTTGTCAGTGGCATGTCAATGATGTCCACCGGCTCTCCGTTACCCTGTGCAACCGCGATGATCCTGTCATTGGGCTCAAGGTGCTTCTCCTGGTCTGCAGGCCCACCGGGCACAAGGCTCATTATCTTGGTGTATCCGTCAACGAGGGAGAGTGTGGCTCCAATCCCGACCAGGGACAGGCTCATGTTGATGTTGAAATCCTCGACGGTTTTGGGCGACATATATGATGAATGCGGGTCGTACACGCCAGCCAGTGACGTAAGATAAAACTCGATTATGTCGAGCTCGCCGTTCCCCTTGAGAATTGTCAGATTGTTGTCTATTCTCTTCAAGACTTTCTGTTCGGGGGAGAGTTCGATCCATTTAAACTTCCCCTCATCTTCTCCACCTGTTTTTTTCGTCTGTCCTGGAGATGGTTCGATTTTAGCATCGCTCTTTGACTTGTCTCCTTCTGTGAGGATGCCGTTTTTTTCAATCTTTTCAGTTTTTTTCTTTCCCTGCTCTTCCATATTGGCCCGCGCCACAAGCCTGTAATATAGAACATCGTTCTTAGTTTTCAGCTTCCATAACTTCCTGAGTTCCTCATTGTCTTTCGCCCAGGGAAATTTCGAGCGGTCAGGAGTAAACTCATCGTCCTTGGTGAAATCCAGCCCTTTCTTGATGAGATCGATTGAAAAGCTGCTATATTCCTCGGACCTCTGCAGCAGGCGGGCAAAGACCTTGAAGGCAAATACGACATCACCATCCTTAAGCTGGTCGCAAAGCTTGTCTCTCTGGGGTTCGAATTCCTTGATATCCCCGGCGGAGAAATAAATCTTGTTCGGGTCAAGAGTCTTGAAATACTCATCGAAGAGATCCGACGAGACCTTGACGTCAAGAGGCAATTTGGCGAAATGATCGGAACTTAAGATGTTCGCGGTTATTTTCTCTATTATCCCGAGATCCTTCAGGTGAACCAACTCCTGGTCGGCTCTGCCGGCGAGGCAGATGACCGCCAGAATCGGAATAAGCAGTTTGATCCGTATGGATTTCAAAATCATTTATTCTCCTTAGTTTTTATGGACGTAGTTTCCCCGTCTTTTTCATTTTTTTTTACTATTTCCCTCAAAGTAATTGATAGGAAAATCCCCGCATGCATATTATCCGCAGGGATACCCATCCATTCCCATTCTAAGTTTACTACTGACCGTTAGACAAGGCGAGCCGGAAGCCGTAATAGCTGTTCGCTAGCGACGGAAGGTCGTAGTCCCTGTTGGCCGCCCGGCAGTGCCTGACATAGCTGCAACAGCTACCGCCACGTAAGACACGGATCGAGCCGGTGGAGGTGCCAGCCGGATTAGTTACTTCACCTCCATAATACTCTCCATGCCAGTCGGAACACCACTCCCATACATTGCCACTCATATCGTATATTCCAAGCTCGTTCGCCTTCTTCTGTCCTGCTTCGTGCGTCTTCTTACCACTGTTTTGATCATCCCATCCCACCTCGTCGAGATTGTCACTTCCACTGTAGGTGAATCCCTTGCTCCTGTTTCCACCGCGTGCCGCATATTCCCACTCAGCCTCCGTCGGCAATCTGAACCCGGAGCCAATCTTCTTGCAGAACGACTGGCAGTCTTCCCAGCTTACTTGGTCGACAGGCAGGTTGGCACCTTTGAATTTGCTCGGATTGTTTCCCATCGCCTTTTCCCACTGCCATTGAGTCACCTCGTATTTGCCAATGTAGTAACCCCTGGACAGATAGACCTCATGCCGGGTCTCGTTATGTTTCCTACCTTTTTCCGACGAAGGAGAGCCCATCATGAACCCACCCGGCGTGACATAGACCATTTCGATGCCGGTGGAGACATGGCGGATCTCGGAAGCCCAGCCCCCGTTCGCCGAGGTGGAACCTTTCACAATATCGAAGCCGGGAGGGATCCTGAGTTTTGCTTTATTTTGGGAAGTGCCTCCACATCCTCCGGAGACGGCTGATGCTGTCAGAAAAATTCCGGCGATGAAGGCTCTGCCCGTTGATGATAAAAACCTCATGATCTTTCACCTTCCTGCCATACTCATAAATAATAGTTCTTTCAGTGTTCTTATCAGCAGGATAGACGACATATTCGAGGAAAGTTTTCCTTCCCACGGATAAGTTCATGCTGTCTGTGAGGAAAACTATTTTCATGACTCAAACATGTTTTCATTTTCCTACTCCTCATGCCAAACTGTTATTTCGTTTTCCTACATGTACCAAAATCGTAAGTAAATATTGCCAAAGGATTGTCAGAAGATTAATTTTTGGCAATCTTTTGAAAAAAGTATTCTACATGGAGATTTTTGTCTCCGACAATTATGGCATATTGCAAGTGACATCCTGGAAATAAACGATTGAATCCTTGCATTCCCGCTCCGCATACTATATTTTCATTGCACATGATGACATAGGACAGGATAATATGAACATTGAAATTAGAGGTTCTTTCTTAAAATGAGTGGGTAATAGTTCATATCTATCCCCAACAACTATATTATATTTCATCATTCAAAGAATTTCAACACGATAAACAAGGAAAAAATAAAATGATGAAAGAACTGTTTGA
>CAIQLG010000560.1 GCA_903872565.1 uncultured Lentisphaerota bacterium
CCAGCTTGCTCCGTTCCATTTCGCTATGTAATTAACTGTAACTCCACCCGCAATGGTGAATGCCCCCCCGGCATACAGGTTGCCGGATGAGTCACAGGCGAGGGCAGTGACATTGCCGTCCATTCCAGTACTCAGAGCTGACCAGCTTGCTCCGTTCCATTTCGCTATGTAATTAACTGTAACTCCACCCGCAATGGTGAATGCCCCCCCGGCATACAGGTTGCCGGATGAGTCACAGGCGAGGGCAGTGACATTGCCGTCCATTCCAGTACTCAGAACTGACCAGCTTGTTCCGTTCCATTTGGCTATACGATTTGCAGGGACCCCGCCAGCAGTGGCGAATGCTCCTCCGGCATACAGATTGCCGGAGGAATCACAGGCAAGGGCATAAACCTCTCCGTTCATTCCATTCGCCCCCATGCTTATCCAGTCTTCATTGGTTATGATATCAGACTTCAACGTTGTAGCGGAAAATAAGCCAATGCATAATGTAATGGCAGATAAAAGATTAAAGTTTAATTTTCTGCATCTCATTCTATTTCCCCTCTTTTATTTTTTTTGCCCCCACTGATTTTCTTAGTCCCTTTTTTATGACTTTTGCTCTCATCATTGTTTTTGGATAACTTCCCCGAAAGTAAATCTTTGATGCTTTTTACAATTACTGGAAGTGATGCGTTAATTGTGGCTTCTAGGTTTCCATCTTTGTGTCTGATCTTTCCACCAGCGATAAAAATACTTAACGCAAAAGCCCAAGGGATCGCGATGAAACCCAACTCCAGTAAATGAGTCATAGATAGAGAACTGATTAAAAGTTCCTGCGTTCCTTGAATTTTAGAACATTGCCAATGGGAACTTCCTTTTGATTCCGAAATGAATACCGACAAATCTTTCAGTGCCTTTTCTTTATCAGTTTCAGAAACTGAAACAAATTCTGGTTTTTCTTCAGCCAAGCTGAGAGCCGCGCAATATGAAATGTTTAAATAATACAGAAACTGTGAAAGTTCCGAAGCTTTGATGGGGGCATTGAGCATAATAACGACTTTGACCAACGATCTTGAATGTTGCATAGGCATCTATGTCTCCTCTTTTTGATTTTTAAAAAAACCGAACACACTATCTACATAGGAATAAGTTCATCCATACCGAGAATTCTGGGGTGGCTGAAGCGTCTTAGCCTACTTTTTTGCATGTCCCCTCTTTTCCTTTGGCTTTACACTCGTGACAAAGCACCCCTGATGTCGGCTTGATGTAGCTAGTGTCATAGTTCGATATCGGCCTTTTGGAACAATTCTTGCACCAATGCCAAGTATCACTGCCTTTTTGCCTTTCGATACGTCATTTCGGTTCTCCTTTTTGTTAGCCTTCTTTTTTATCCTGTTCCTTATTGATATTTTTCGCTACAGTATACCCGATGATGGCGCTAATGATTGGCAA
This sequence comes from uncultured Lentisphaerota bacterium, assembly GCA_903872565.1. GTDB lineage: Bacteria > Verrucomicrobiota > Lentisphaeria > Victivallales > GWF2-50-93 > CAIQLG01. The sequence goes on from CAIQLG010000560.1 coordinate 1,435, forward strand.
TCCAGATTCTGAAGTAATTATTTTTTCATTCATTAACACGGAGATCACGACAACGGCTAGGAGCGCTAAGTTTGTTTGAGAATCAAGAGATAGGCTTTCATAAAGTTTGTTTAACATTGGGGTAGGTTGCCCTGAATAGGGAAAGATACTATCGTTTGCCAAAAACAAGGAAACCATTGCTTTAATCACTGTCAGTAGTCCTATTGATATAGCAGTGGCAATAATAGCAAATGAAGCCCAGTGTTGATTGGTTTGCTCACGAATAAGGCAATAGAGTAATAAGGCGACAAATAACGTCCATATCCCAAATAAAAGACATGATGCAATAAATATGTTCCTGGCTCTGCGACCACGTTCTGGATTCTCGAATTTATCCACACGCTCTGGATGCTCAGAATCATTCATCGGAAATCTCCTTTTGCTATGGTCAATGGCGGGTGCGGTTGCAGATTTGCCCTGTTCATTTTTCGGTATGGAAAACAGTGTCCACACTTATTTATTGTATATGACCTGATTAATTTACCCGTATAAATGTCATAGATCGGAACTAATGCGCCATTGGGAAGCAGATGCAATGGAATTATTCCGACATTTGTAAGGCCTATGAAGTTTTTCAAATCAGCAAGTACAAGATTATGAGATCCAAGGAATGATTGTGAATTGACTCGGTGAAGCTCATCGGTATCTGGATTTACGATATACTCAAAACCTACCTCTTGAAATTTACGGTAGATCTTGAGATTCTTGAGTATGGCTCCAAATAGCTTGATTGTCGTGTGTGTCCTCTGGATCTCCATTTCTTCCCTCTTTTTATGTTTGATTAAATTCACCATAACATTTCTTCATTAGCTTTATCGACCCTGCAAGATAGAGGATATTATCCTTTTCTGTCGTATAGCAACTTGTATTCAGCATTGGCCTGCCTGTTTGGATTTTGACGGGAGCGTTCTGTGGAGATGGAATATGCAAAAAAAAAGGAGCGCATTCGCATCAGCACTCTGAGTTAGGCACTGGTATGCCTGTAAGAGAATGCCGAGGAAGCGCCCCAGAGCGGGGCGCAACCTTCAACATCGTTCTCTTACAAAGAAAATTACCAGTTTTCAACTCAGAACGTCTGTCAAAAATCACGTTATTTATTTAAATCAACTCGTTTGGCATGGCCGCTCCGACATCGGATACGGTTCCAAACAAAACTACAAACCTTTGACGTAATCTACACTTGAGGGAAAACTTGTCAAGCCCGATTTCAGCATTTTCTTTTTTGCATGCCATCGCCATCCCATCTATATTACATCTTCCCCAATTACAGGAGCACCACGACATATGAGGATATTTCTGACAGGCGTAAGCTGTGTCGGCAAGAGCACCATAGGAGAGCGCCTTGCCACACTGCTCAATATCACCTTCTTCGACTTGGACACTGAAGTCGAGAGGTACTACGGCACAAGCATCGAGCGTCTTCAACAACGCTTTTTGACGATGTATTCCTTCCGTAAGGCTGCGTCGGAGGCGCTTGTTTCAGTTCTTGCCCGGCCTGAAAGTTCCAACTGCGTCATCGCGCTGACGCCGAGCGGCCTGATGTCGCCGTATCTGCAGATAGTGAGTAAGGCCGACGGCGTGAAGGTGGCGCTGATTGACACTCCAGAGAACATACTTGAGCGCGAAACATTCTACGACATCGACTCCAAGCCGGTTGTAAAGGTGCTCACGGAAAAAGAACGAAAGCTCTACCTGATGGAGATAAAAAAGGACATCACATACTTCGGCAGGAGCTTTCACCGCGCCGATCTGCGGGTGGACATATTCGGCATGAATATAGAAGCTGCCGCATTGAAGCTGAAGGGACAACTGGCCATCTGGACACACGAATAGCGGCCACATGGATGCCATACCTTCCATTTGATATCATTTAGCTGTCCTTGCGCTGTCTAGCATTGTGAATCTGACCCCGCCACCTTCTTTTTCGCCTATTTTCC
>CAIQLG010000561.1 GCA_903872565.1 uncultured Lentisphaerota bacterium
AGAACCGAGTGATTGTGCTGAACGACTTTATGAAGACGCAATCGAGGCCGCAGCTCCCGGGAAAATCATTCCTATTAATGATGAAAGTATAGATAGTTTTACCCCACTTGTCCTAACTATTCCCGAACCACTCGACTTGGATAAGATTTCTCTGAAAATAAAATATCCAGACTCAAATATTAAATTATGGACTAAAAATGTAAGTGACGAAACGCGTACCTCTGATTCAGTAATTAAAAGTGGCCAATACAGCGGTGACATCCTTAAAGGACTATTGGGCGGAAACGGGAGTAGAACAACTACATTCTGGATCGAGGGATTAAAGCCTAATGCCTGCGAAATCAAGTTCGAGGTTGACCCAGATGGTCCGGAAAAAGGCAAAGAGGAAAATCCTGCGAAATACGTCCATTCGGATGTCGTAATGGTAACGCCGGTTAAGGTGGATATCGCCATGGACGGGAACAGGGACGGGAATATTGATTTTAAAAAGCAGGCAGACAAAAAATATCTCTTCTGGGTCAATGACGATCATGACGAACTCCATTATAATACACCCGAATCAATGTGGCAGGAAGATGACCTGGATGGTGGCAAAGACTGCGATGACGACTATATCGGGCACAAAGAGTATTTAGGTGAAGGATGCAAACGTGACTTGGAGGATTTAACAAGGCTCCATGTAGGAGTTCCCGATTCCGTATCAAAGCTGGATGATGTGACCTATTACTTGAAATTCGAGAACGGCGACCTTGAGGCTAACATCTTCGAGGCAGTAAAACGTGATAACGATTCGATAACAGGCAATTTAGACTATCTCAAAGTTGCCCAAGTGGCGGAAAATCAGATCACAAAGAAACGTCTTATTACGATAAATTCTGGAGAGGCGAAACTTGATGGGCAGTATATCAGCAAGGAAGGCAAGCGTTCCTGTTTCCTTCTCGAAGGAAAGAAGGCAGGCAAAGGCAATTTGATCTTCATTGTGAAGAAAGGAGGGCATGAGATAGCTAGAGGTAGCGTTGAACTTGAATTAAGGGAAATAGATGAGTTTTATGAAAAATTTAACGCTATGCTAAATGGTTCAGTGAATGAGGTAAGTGGTGATTATGGACAACCGGAGAAAGATTCATATACCTACAAACCAGAAAAGAATGATTATTTACTCTACGTACATGGCTGGAATATGGCGGAATGGGAAAAAGCACGATGGGCTGAAACGGTTTTTAAACGGATGTGGTGGCAAAAATATAAAGGACATATTGGAATATTTAGTTGGCCTACTCTAACAGCTAATTGGACAGGAATGCCAGGTCGTTTGAATTATGACAACAGTGAGCAGCGTTCTTGGAACTCAGCCATAGCCTTAAAAAAACTTCTTGCAGATCTCGACAGTAAGCATCCCGGCAAAGTAAGAGTCATAGCACATAGCATGGGGAATGTTGTGACAGGAGAGGCCGCAAGGATTTCGTCCGGTCAGGTAATTCACACATACTTTGCAACGCAGGCAGCTCTTTCGGCAAATTGCTATGACAACTCCAGTAAAATTGATAATCCTGCTTTCACGGCGTATACAACACCTAACATATACGGATTTTACACTTCCGGGAAAAAACAGGACAAACCTTATCTTAAACAAGCAATAACACATATCAAAAAACGGGTCAGACTTTATAACGAGAAAGATTGGGCTCTAAAGTGGTGGGACGATAACAATGAAACCAAGCCAGATTTTGAATATAACTACTGGGGAGATAAAAATTCATATACTCAGTCGAATGATCCGAACAAAAAAGATGTATTTTATATAGCTCACATATATCCACTACCCCACGAAATATTATTATTCCCGCCGGATCGCTTTGAAATATTCTCTTTCTGCTTGGAGTCAAGATCACGAGCACTCGGTGCTCTGACAAAAAAGATAGCTGGCTTTGAAAATGAAGTTAACTTGGGGATATATAAATATGATAACAAACACTATTCTCACAGTCGGCAATTCAGATCGAATATTGTGGATGAAAACGCATATTGGAGAGAAATATTTAAAGAAGGGGGATTTTAAGATGAAGGGAATATTTATAATGAATAAATGCTTGTTTTTTATCATAGTAGTCTCTGTTGGGATGATTAACTATCATTGTTTTGCCGATGATAATAGGTTTGTCTCTGGTGATTACATTATGATAATGGACGGAGGCAATAGCATATATCAGGCTGTGAAAGTTAAGGTCAATGCTGTTAATTCAAAACTTTTGCTTTCTATAGATAGAGTAGAGATGCCTATTCTTACATTGGACATAATGGGTAACGAAATCAAGAACAATGGCAAAGGTGATGAAGGTGATTATACAATTGTCGGAAAAATTGTATCAAATACGGAAATCAAAGGGGATTTTGATTTTAAAGTTTCTGAAAAAGGTGCGGGAAAAGAATACATGGACGACAAGGGGGCTTTTCTGTTAATCCCATACACACAGCAAAAAATGACAAAATATCAAGAATCTATAGATGAAAGATTGTATAGGACAGATATGCATGAAAGTTTGGAGGAGATGGCAAAAAGATCTCCATGGGCACGAAAACAGCTAAAACAAGGAGAAGTGGACAGAGTTTCTGAAGAGAAACAGATAGTTTTTTATGGAAAAGTTGTTGATCAATTTGGTCTGCCAGTAACAAAAGCAGAAATAAAATACAGCATAACAATTTTTACACTAATAATGTGGTCAAAAGATAATGTTAAGGATTATGATACAAAAAGTGATGAAAATGGCCTCTTTACCATTAAAGGACACAAAGGTAAAGATTTGGATGTTGATGTAATTACAAAAAACGGCTATGATAAATTGATTGCAAACAAAGAATTTAAATATGAATATGGGCAATTTATCCCCAACTCTGAACATCCTGTAGTTTTCCACATGCGCAAGAAAGGGGAAAACCCCACATATCTTATGATGAACCAAGATTTTAATTTCGATATGAGTTCCGGAGAAAATCTTGTTCGTTCGTTCATAGATCTCAGGAACGACTGGAAGGAGAAGCACGAAGATGGCAACTACGACAAAGACTTTCTCTCCAAGCACTACGACATCAAAGTTTCCGCAACCTTTGATAAGGAAAAATCCGACTGGACGGTGATATTTACCGCCAGCGGAAAAGACAGCGGTTTTGTCCTTGACGATAAATTCCTCAGCAAAGCGCCGGAAGGTGGATACATGAAGGAGTTCACGATTATTCAGCACGTGGCAACAGAGAAGGAACGGGAAGAGTATGAAAATTCAGAAGACGATAGTAAAATGGACAAGTTTCAGAAGCTCACCGAGTTTAAATTCAAGGGAAAATATCTCTACATAAAGAGTCGCAATCCCGCTATTTACACTCGGATGGAACTGACCGATGCATGTGCGGATGATTCGGAAAGTGTCCGCATCGATGCAAACACCGCCACCAACCCCTACGGCGAAAGAAATCTCGAGTTATGTGATGAACTTCCATTAAATGTAGGGGATGTATTATACGGCAGTGTAATTGATTCATTTCTTGCCAATAAGCGTCCAGAAAAACCTGACATCAATAAAATGTTTGACGAGTTCAAGAAAACACACAAACCTGAGAAAAACACATACGGAAACACAATCTGGGTTGAAATAAAAAAGTAGGAGAGTTGGGGGCGGGCAATCCGCATAGCTGTCAAGCTAAGGCTAAAGAAGTGGAGTAAAAAGGCTATTCTTTTAGTTTGAAGAGCTGCACATTGAGTTCCACCAGCCTCTCGACAATGCATTTCATCTTCTTGTAATTGCCGATCATTTTTTTTGCGTCTG
>CAIQLG010000562.1 GCA_903872565.1 uncultured Lentisphaerota bacterium
AAATGATCGGCAATTACAAGAAGATGAAATGCATTGTCGAGAGGCTGGTGGAACTCAATGTGCAGCTCTTCAAACTAAAAGAATAGCCTTTTTACTCCACTTCTTTAGCCTTAGCTTGACAGCTATGCCCCTTACGCGAGTCGGCATGGCCATCTCCATAAAGGAGAATAGCACTGCCGCAATGCGAATAGCGGAGTTGACAATATTGAACAATCGGGATTTTACCTGCAAGCAGTGGTCCATAAGAATCCCCCAATATGTTGAGACGGGAGGGCATCGGATAATTTGGACCTTTGTTTCCGATAGTATTCGTTCCGTTGCATCCTATTGTGTAGGACACCACGCCACCATAGGGGCGCCAGATCGTAGCATCATTTGTATCTTCATTGTTAACCGACGGGCACATGAATCTGCCTCTTACTTTGTTATATAACGATCCGATGCAGAAAGAGCCTTTTACTAGACCTGCGTATGGTTCCAACTGTTCGTACCAGTAGATCCTGGCGGTGCCTTCATACGGATAAAAATATGCGTTACCATAGGCGTAGTCACCGGCGTACTGTTCGCACGCATACCCGAGCTGCTTGAAATTACTCAGGCAGCATGCCTGTTTTCCCATATCCCGCGCCTTCTTAAGCGCAGGCAGCAGCATTGCCATCAGCATCGAAATGATCGCGATCACCACGAGCAATTCGATCAGGGTGAAAGTTTTTTTCATATCCAGGCGCCTCCTATCCTGCACGTTCATATTCCGTCGTGACTTCCACAGACATGACAGTGCCTTGTTGCAAGTTCTGCGGACAACCTCCAACGGCCTCGATCTCCATGAAGAAGGCCGGATCGCTGTAAACGCTGAATCTCGTTCCCTTATCCGACGGCATCTTGTCAGGAGGAGCATCAATTATGTCTATGTATTCCTGTTCCGGCGGCAATGTGGCAGCCGATCTTTTTACGATGAGATTTTTTGCAGGGTTTCTGAATTCCATCCATTCTACGGACTTGCCAATGCCTATCTGATATTTCATGCCGCCGTCGGTCTTAGCATGACATAGCCCATCTTTCACATAGCGTTTTTCTGAGCTTGAATCATATAAATCCCAGACAGCAGAATCATGTTTCAGAGGAAAGACAAGTTCGCATCCGGCTTCAGAATCGAACTGGCACAGCGTCCATGGCGCCAGCAGGCATTCATTCCGGGAAAGTGTTTTTGCTCCTATGTATTCGATAGACTCAATGACTTTTACTACTAGCGCTGTTTCAACGGTTTCGACCGAAATATTCCGTTGGAAAACAGTCGGGATTCCGAGCCCTGATGCATTGATCAAGTCAAGTTCCGCTTCTATTACCGCGTGGTTCCGAGCCTCTTCAACCACTCTGAACTTTGCGCCGGTAAGGCTGGGTGGCACCCTCCATTTCCCGGTCGAGTATTCATAACCGAAGCAGGTGCCTTCAGGAGCAGGCCACAAGCCGTCGCCGCCTGGATTAAGATAGGCTGTCCTGTCGGTTATTCCAAGAATTGCGGCGGGGTTGACCCTGTTCATCACCTTGCCGTTCATGACAGTGAAAAGCCTGCCTTCAAGATCGAGTCCGGCAATGACTCCGTTGTCGGCGGAACCTATGACACGGCATCGCTTGGCTCCCTTTTCAAACAATTCAAGTAGTTCATTCCCAGTCATCTGCAATCTCCTCGGCTGTTTTAAACGAAGCTTTGCGCTTCTTCAGTTCCTTGAGCATTATTTCAAATTCACGGCATGCGAAATCGCCGCAATTTTTTGTGATGAACGGCAACGGTGTAACGCTCGCCTCCCCGTAATCAATCGCACCCTGCGGCATCTGATGGAATTCCCAGGGGTGGAAGTAGAACGCCAGCACCGGGCGCACACCGCGTTCCGAAACATACGCGATAAACGAGTCTATTTTTTTCATGAGCGCAGCAGTTCCCTCTGTCCGGAACAAAGGCCACTGATCGCGATCGCGGTTATAGGGGTCATTGCTCGTCATGCTCAGATCACAGAAATTAGGGATCTCAATTAATTTTAAATCGCCTTTCTCCGTCCATGATTCAGATGAAGGATGATACGGGGAATATAAGTTGCGGTAGAAATAGAGCGGCAGAGTGGCATCGGCCTTATAGCCCAAGTTTTCGAGGACATTTACGACTTTCGTGCTGCCCCAAAGGCGCGGACAACGGAAACTCACCGGTTTCACCCCGGAGATTTTTTCAACTATCCGAGTCGCTTCTTTTATCCGGCCTTCCACTTCAAATGGAAATATTGGCCAGTTGTTGGGCAGCGGAAATATAGGATCGCCCAGGGTTTCATGGACAAGTCCGTGGCAGCCGGTCTCATGTCCTGCGTCCCTGACAGCAAGCACCGACCGCGGATTGTTTTCCGCAGAATGCCCTGTCCAGAAATAAGTTGCACGTACATCCTGCCTCTGCATGATTTCAAGCAGACGCGGGGTACCATGGATCACGCCCTCGTAATTGCTGGTAAAGGAGCCGATGTCGGTCTCCATGTCGATTCCAAGGAGCACGTCGAATTCAGTTTTCATTGTAGATTCATCGCCCTTTAAAGTTATAGCAAGGTCTTTATCAATGTTTTCTCTGTTCGTAGTGGGCGAATTTATTCGCCATTATTCCAAAAACGCGCAATAAATTGCGCTACTACAAACATGCCTTGCGGCATTACTAATTGTCCTATAATAATATTTACAACAGATGTAGCCGCCCCCATGCCGGGGGCGAACACGGCCGGCACGGCCGTGGCTACAACTTATGTCAATTCAATTTTCGAAGTTGAAAGTTCGATGTTCACCTACTTCATCGTATGAATCTTATCCATTTTGGGGCTGAAGGGCACGGCGCCTTTATCCGTGATTTCATAACCCGTCTCAATTCTGACACCGTGAAATTCCGGATGCCCGAAGAAGCTGATGTCAACGCAGACAGTCATCCCGGGAACCAGCACATCCTTGCTGCCTGGACCGAAGAACGGGGATTCAGCCTCATGCAGCCCGATTGTATGGACGAACGGACAGACGAGATATTTTGTGAAGCCATGTTTTGCGAAATACGCACGTGCCGGGGCATCAATCTCTTTTCCTATTTTCCCGACAATCAATTGCTCCTTGGTCAGGCAATAGGCCTCACGCAGATGTTTCATGCATTCCTTCTGGCGGGCCGTGCATTCCCCGCTTACAGGCAGAGCGTCACCCATGACTCCGGCATATCCATTTATTTTTGGAGCAAGGCCGAACATGACCATTTCGCCGGCCTGCACTTTCTTCGAGCTTGCGGTCGGCACGACGGCGTTGGAACGGGCTCCGCTGCCAACGATCGCGCTGAAACCAAACCCGCTTGCCCCTCTGCTTCTTGCGGCAAATTCGCCCGCTGCGGCAATCTCGATTTCCGATACGTTAGGCGCAATTTTCGCTTTCATTGCATCATAGCAGTGATCCGCCAGCTTGAACGCGGCACCTATCTGCTCAATTTCCCATCTGGACTTGTTGTATCTAAGCTTGACATAATCATCTGTAATATCAACGAGTTCCACACCGGCGAAGCCATCAACTATGCCTTTATAACATGCAGCTGGCATCCTGCCTGCACCCACAAGTCCAACGCGTTTCACTGCACCCTGCGTCTTGTTCAGCTCTGCGAACAAGGCGGGGAAATCGATGATTGTGGCGTTCGGGTATTCCTCATCCGGTACCATGAAGACAGGAAAGTTACGAGTCTCCGTGATCGCGCTGTCCATCTTGGCGAACGGTTCGCTTTCGGGGCCACCGAGCAGCATCGGCCTGCCTTTCCGGGGAATCAGCACGGCGCCGCTTTCAAACTGCGGGCACCAACCGGTCATGTACCAGCCATTGCCAATGTTGAATTCGTCATAATACACCAGTGCCAAATCAAGTTTTTCCGTTTCGAGAAGTCTCCTGACATTCTCCAGACGTTTTTCCGCTTCCTTCTGAATTAGATACCCCATGGCAAAATCTCCTTTTGTTTGCAACGCACATGAAATGCGCCCCTGTATTTATAACTTAACCGGCTACGCCGGGACTTTCAAAACAACTTGAACATTGAAAATTGGTCATTGATTATTGAACATTATTTTTTACTGTCAGGACAGGAATTCTCAATGCTCAACACTCAATATTCAATGCTCAACAAAATTGAATGTCCGATGCCCATAAATACAATTCCCTATGCCATGTATCAAAATCCAATCATCCAATCATCTTAGTGCTTTCCCTTACTTCCAGTACCGGAAGTATCCTGACGCGATAATGCGTGCGGGAATCCTTATTTTCTTCCAGTACCTGCCGAATCGCCATATTGGCGAGCGTCTCATAATCCAGAATGACAGTGGTCAATCTGGGAAAAAGATGTGTCCCGATAGACAGACCGTCACAGCCGCAAACAGCAACATCCTGGGGGATCTTCAAGCCACGTCCCATTAACGCTCTGTAGATGCCGGAAGCCATTTCATCATTGGTGAACACCGCATCAAACTGCAAGCCGGCCTCTAGTGCGGCGGATACCGCTTCACATGCGCAATCTGAAGTAAAATCCGTGTGTAAAATAAGTTTTCCATCAATATTCAGTTTGCGGTACATCAGTGTTTCACGATATCCCTGCTCAATTTCATTTGTGAAAAAGTGTCCGGGAGCACCTCCGACCAGCAGGATTCTGCGGCGGCCGCAGTCGAGCAGGTGTCGGACAGCAATCCTGGAGCCTTCAATGTTGTCGAAAGTAAATGAGACATAGGAAGATTCTATGGATGGATCTCCGGGGTTGTCCAGTAGTACAGCTTCTGGCACCGCTTCCAGTAAGGCCTTGAGCTGTTCGGGAACGAAACTGCCGACAATTATCGTTGCATCAAAGGTTGAATTACGAATATTTTCGAGCAGTTGAATGAACTGGGAATATTCTCCGTTGCAGCTCCGGATCATGCATTCGTGACCTCGCTGCGACAAATTCTGTTCAATCGCTATCATCAGCTTCGAATGGAACACCGCCATGCTTCGCCCCATAGTTCCGACAAGCAATTGAATTTTCAGCGCGGCACCATTGACATTGACAGCCGGACGTCCCATGCGCGGCGAACGAATATAGCCCAGGCGTTCAGCCGTTACGACAATACGATTACGGGTATCCTTTTTCACCATGGAACCATTGCGCAACGCACGGCTGACCGTCATGGCGCTGACACCGCATTCCTGCGCTATGGATGCAATCGTTTTTCCATTGTTGTTGCTGTGTTTCATATTACACATTATAACATGGAAAATGTTAATGTCAATGTGTAAATTGCAAATTTATGAAAAAAAATTGTGGCCACAAAATTCCAGTTAGATTTTTTCGGATAAACTGAATTTTTCCTCGATATTTGATGACATGTCATGCAATTTACATTCTCTCAGGAATTCGGATTTTTTCCTGGGCGATGAATCGCCTATATGCATAGTGTAAACAGTTTTTCCCGCGTTTTCAAGTGTTTCGGAGAACGCCGAATAGAAAAACTTGACAATTACCCAGGACTTCTTGGTAATTGGGACTACATGCCGCGTCAAAAAGGAAATGTGAGTTGTACGGGACCACTGTCACTTCCAGGCAGCAGTGGAAATCCTGAAACCGAAACTCCGACCAGACGGACTTTCCGCTTTCCCGCCTCGGTCTTTTTCAGCAGTCCGGATGCGACCCTGAGTATAAGCCCCCACGAACCAATGCTGTCTTCAAGCGAATGCTGCCGAGTGATCGAGGTGAAGTCGTCATATTTCAGCTTTAGCGTGACTGTCCGCCCGGAGAGCTTCTCATCATTCAGCATCTCCCACAGTTCCCTGGAGAGCTCCTCGAGGATTTCCATGATCTGGTCCAGACTGTCCGTATCCAACTGGAGCGTCACTTCCCGCCCGAGGGATTTTCTGGGCTGGTCTGGCGTCACCATCCTGTCGTCCAGACCGCGCACGATGTTGAAATAATAGATGCCGGACTTGCCGAATGCCCTGGCAAGTTCCGGCAGGGAGAGCTTCTTGAGGTCGCCACCATTTTTGACGCCCATGCCGTGGAACTTCGCGGCGGTGACTTTGCCGACTCCGTAAAAATCTTCGATGGGGAGCTGGCAGATAAAGTCATCGGCCTGGTCCGGCGTTATCACTGTCAGTCCGGCGGGTTTGCGCATACCTGATGCGATCTTCGCGAGAAACATGTTGAACGACACTCCGGCCGATGCCGTCAGCTTCGTTTCGGAATAAATGCGCTTCTGTATCTCTTTGGCAACCCACGTCGCAGAAGGAATTTCCTTTTTGTTGTGTGTCACATCAAGATAGGCCTCGTCAAGAGAAAGGGGTTCCACCAAATCGGTGTATTCGAGAAAAATATTCCTTATTCTTTCGGATTCATGGCAGTAGGCATCCATCCGCACCGGGAGGAATATGCCCCGGGGACAAAGCCTCTTTGCTGTACTTGTGGGCATCGCGGAATGGACACCGAACTTCCTGGCCTCGTATGATGCGGTCGAGACCACGCCACGGGTTCCGGGCAGGCCTCCCACAATCACCGGCTTACCGCGGAGCTTGGGATTGTCGCGTATCTCGATGGATGCGTAGAAGGCATCCATGTCTATGTGCACTATCTTCCTGACAAGCATGGTATTTCCCGTTCTTTGTTCGAGAGCTAATATAGAGCATGTCAGGCAGATTCCAAAGAGAGAGCTTTATGGCGCAGCTGGACTAAGCAGTCACATAGCTTGTCATTTTCCCGTTTTCTCTGGCGCGGGATCCGGAGTTGTCGCGGACTCATTATAATGGATGACCTTCCATTTCCCGTCAATTTTCTTCCATATCCATGTTTCGGTCAGGAGTTCCTCGTATTTCTCGCCTGACTTGCTGACCGAACTTGAGGTGCCGGTTGCAATCCACACCGCCGCATCAGGCGCAAGCACCTTGACGCTGGGTTTATTCATGTTGATCTTCATGGAACTGAGGTTTCCATAGATTTTGGCGAGTTTTTTTTCAAGTTCCTGCCTGTTGTACGGTTTTGAACAGAAAAAGAAGACAGCATCCTTATCGTCGGTCAAGACGGAAAGTGCCTTTTTGGCATCGAGGGTTTCGGCGGTCCGGCTGACATTGTCCATCAGCGCGTTTATAGTCGTAACAATGTCCTCGTCCTTGGTGTTTTTATTCTGGACGGCATCGGCGGCTGTAAGACTTGCAATCACGCACGTGGAAGCGACCAGCGACATAAGGAGAATGATTTTTTTCATCGGCAAATTCCTTTCATTATCTTTATTATAATTATCGGGGTTGACCCCGATTGTTGATATTTGTTATGGAATCGGGAGCTGCCCCCGATATTCCTACACTGTCCAGGCTGACTTTCTTGCAGACTCTACTATTTCCGAGAAGGCCTTCTGCTGTCCCATTGACTTGAGTTTCGCGGATTTCTTGACATCCAGGGGTGGCAATGCGCCGACAGACGCGAAAAAGTTGTTTTTCCCGCAGACGTCTTTTCCAAAATCGCTTTCGGCATCAGTTCCAGAATATGTGTAGTCTGCGAATCTCGCAATAGTCGAGTGCCCGACAACTATCTTTGCTCCCTTGACGAACACATTTTTGAAGTCGCACAGTTCCGGAACAGTGAGATCATCGAAGACTGGCTGTCCGCCCTTGTTCATTTCAGTTCCTATAATTATTGGCATTCCCATCCTGTCCGCAGTTTCGACGACTTCCCTGAGCTTCCTGACTTTCAGCGCCTTCGCAGTTGGATCCTTGATGTTCCAGTTGCGGTCGGGAATTATGTTGAGAGCCTGCGCGCCTTCGGCAATCGTGGCTTCGAGATATTCGCTGGTATTGCATTCGCCGCCGCTGGTGCCGTCCAGCCATGCCTCCATAGGAATTGTACCGCATTCCTTGGCCCATCTGTAAAACTCCGAGACCGGCGGGAAGCTTTCCTGAGTGGGCTGGACATATCCGAACCCTCCTTTTTTCGCGAATTTTGAGCGGACAACTTCCTCCAGGGCGGGGCGTTTGTTTATCAGGTCTGAAATTTCCGCGTCCGGCTTCCCGAGTATTTCCGACCAGAATTTCACAAGTTCCTTTTTATCTGTGCAGACTTTTTCCGCCTTGTCAATATATGCCGTGATGATGTGCCGTTCGGTGGCATTGCCGGATGGTGTAAGAGGAAGAACATCTTTCACGTAGTCAACCGCGATTGAAGAGACCTTGCTGTTTATTCTTCCGACCAGTGCGATATTCCTGTCTGCAGCCCTCTTGCGGAAATACGCAAGTTTCACGGACTGGGCACTTCCTTCTCTAAGCGGTTTAGAAAAACCGGCCGCGATGACATAGTTGACACCGGGTTCGCCGGGGGAATCAATGTCCACAGCTGCGAATCTCGCAAAATAGCTTCTTGTCTCGACTCCCACCGAGATCCGAAGTTTGAGGATTTCCCCGGCGACCTGGAACTCTTGGAGCCCGTCAATCACGTCGAACTCTATTACTCCTGCTGCAAAAAGTCCGCTTTTCCTGGATTCGAGGGCGATCCTTGATGGCGTCCAGCCTTCGGAATTGTATGAGAAGAACGAGTGGAAATGCATGTTGACAAGTTCTCTTGTCTTGGGAAAGGCGGGCTTGGATTTCACGATTTTTCCGAGAGCCTGGAGGCGAGCCTCGCAGGAGAAGGAGTCCAACTGCTGTTCCATCAATGATTTTTTCATCTTTATTTTTCCCAGTCGTTTTTTTTTGTTAGCATTGAGTGAAAGTTAAATCTAAAAGGGTATTTTTCAAGTACAAATGAGCAAACTTGATCTTCCCACAAATGGCGACATGTTTTTGCAGACATGCAAGAATCATACTCGTATCATTGTCTGTAGTCTTGATTATTTTATTGAAAGAACTATATTTGATTATCTATATAAGGTAGCAACATCATGAGCATGACAGCAGATATGATTGTGTCAGAGGCGTTAGACTTGTCGCCTCAGGCTCGCGCATTTGTGGCCGAAAAACTCATTGAGAGTCTTGATGCTTCCCCCGGAACAGAGATTTCTCCTGCATGGCGCGAAGAAATTCGAAAGCGTTGTCGAGAAGTGGACGAAGGGCTCGTTCAGCTGCGAGGTGCCGCTGATGTATTCGCCAAGGCATATGCGGCACTGGGATGAAATCCATCCGCTTCCATCCTGAAGCAGAATCGGAAATGATCGGGGCTGCTGCATGGTACGAGACCCAGCAGACAGATCTTGGCAAGCGTTTTCTTGCCTCCGTGCAGGATGCTCTCAACAGGATCGAACTGAATCCAGAGCTCTATCCAATTGCTGAAGGTGATGTGCGACGTTGCCTCGCCAGAACATTTCCATTCGGGGTGCTCTTCCATATCAGGCCAAAGATGATCGTCATCATGGCGATCATGCACCTCCATCGCGATCCAGACTACTGGAAGAATCGGAGATTCGAACTATGAAACCCCGCCGATTTGCAACCGTATAAAAGGTGAACAATGGAAATTCACACCCCACCAAAGGCGCGGAGGCTGATTTTAACGTTCCATTGAAAGAAATCATATAATAACTTCGTTAACCGAGGCATTACACGAGCTACGATTTATATTTTTGGAGACAGACCAAGGACTTGCCCATGAGCCCAGGCGATGTCCTTGAAGCTCTGTCATCGGATGAACCGATCGAGGGAATTGCATGCTTTCCGCGCGAGGATGTGCGCAAGGTCCTCAAAGATTTTTTTTCCGACATTCAAGATGATGATTTCGAGTTGAACTGGGAAGGAGATGGAAGTTATTTTCAGATCGGGTTCGGCCATGCCACTGAGAGCGACGTTCACCTGATAGTCGCCAATTGCGGCTACGAATTATTTAAAAGCCAGAAAACTATGAATCGTCTCATCGAAGCCTGCACGAGCCTTGGCTGCGCATTATACGATCCGCAGGAAGGCAGGAGATTCAAGCAACCTGAACCAAAAACACGTCTCAGTATGCCTCTGCTCGCATTCTGCATAATCATGTTCCTGGCATCAATAGGAACTGAGATTTGCACTGTAAGAATCTTCATCAAAGCAGTGAGGATAGGCAGTTGGCCGACAGCAAAAGCGACTATCTCCAAATCAGAGTTTGATTCGCAATTTCACGGCAAGACTACCTACACTGCACATGTCGAATATTTCTTCGACCTAAATGGCGAACGTTATTCGTCCTCAAGTGTCCGCACGCGCGGGACAAGTTCGCAATACGAAGGGGATACCAAGGCAGTCTTACAACGTTTTCCTGTTGGAAAAGAGGTGCCAGCATACTATAATTCCGCCAATCCGCACGAATCCTACCTTGAAACGGGTGTGGGCTTTGTAAATTCAGACTTCCTGATCCGCCCTAATTCTGTATTCTGTGTAACTACCTTAAATTCAATCTGTTAATTCCAGTTCTGGCGTGTCAGCTCTTTTTTGCAAGTGGAAAAAAGGGATGTACCTTTCCTTAAAAAAACAAC
>CAIQLG010000563.1 GCA_903872565.1 uncultured Lentisphaerota bacterium
CGTTGTTTTTTTAAGGAAAGGTACATCCCTTTTTTCCACTTGCAAAAAAGAGCTGACACGCCAGAACTGGAATTAACAGATTGAATTTAAGGTAGTTACACAGAATACAGAATTAGGGCGGATCAGGAAGTCTGAAATTGGAACGCCAGCAACCTGCTGGCATTTTGTTTTCATCTTTGCCGCCAAGTTGGCGGCGTTCCATTGGCGGCGTTCCATCTATTTTTTTACATTTACAGGTGAAAATTTATTTATGATTTTCTGTATTGCCACAAAGAATGATGGGATGAGCAGAGTTCCGAAGATACAGGAGATGAGCATTCCTCCGAAGACGACAGTTCCCAGGGAATGGCGGCTCATTGCGCCGGGGCCCGTGGCGATAACCAGAGGCATGACTCCGAGGATGAAGGAGATAGCAGTCATGAGAACAGCCCTGAAACGGAGTTTTGCCGCGAATATCGCGGAATCAATCACGCCGGAACCCTTCTCGTGCTGTTCCTTGGCGAATTCCACAATAAGGATTGCAGTCTTGCAGGCGAGTCCGAAGAGCAGGACGAAACCGACCTGCGTGTAAATGTTGTTGTCGAGGCCCCGGTACCAGATGAACAGGATAGCGCCGAAGAATGCGATGGGGACTGAAAGCATCACTGCGAGCGGAATCAGCCAGCTCTCGTACTGTGCGACGAGGAAGAGATAGATGAAGAGGAGCGCGAAACCAAAAACAAGAGCGGCCTTGTTTCCTGCGAGTTTCTCCTGGTATGACATGTCTGTCCAGTCATATTTCATTCCTGGCGGCAACACTTTCTGTGCGATCTCCTCCATTGCCTTCATGGCTTCTCCGGAGCTATATCCTGGAGCGGAGTTCCCGTTGATTGTCACAGACGGGTAAAGGTTGTACCGGTTTATGTATTGTGCGCCGAATCTGACTTCGGGCTGGACGAGGGTGCTCATCGGCACCATTTGTCCCTTGTTGTTCTTGACATAGAGGCTGCCAATGTCGTCGAGTTCGGAGCGGTAGTCCTTTTCGGCCTGGATTTCCACCTTGAAAGTTTTCCCGAACTTGTTGAAATCGTTTATGTAGGTGTAGCCTTCGAATCCCATCAGTGCGTTGTTGATTTCCGAGATCGGCACGCCGAGCTTGAGCGCCTTCTCCCTGTCGAAATTGAGGAAGATCCTTGGGACATTCGCTCTGAAAGTCGAAAATGCACCCAGTATTTCGGGGCGTTGGTTCGCCTCATAGACGACTTTGTTCGCGACTTCCGCAAGTTCCTTGACGTCAAGATCTCCGCCGGACACATCCTGTATGACGAATGCGAAACCTCCCGTGGTTCCAATGCCGGGGATCGCGGGGACGGGGAACGGGTTGATAGAAGCCCCAGGTATCGCATTGAATTCACCGGCAAGCTTGCGCATAATGGCCTTCTGGGAGAGTTCCGGTGTTGTCCGCTTCGACCAGTCGTCGAGAACTGTAATTCCGAATGCGTTGTTGGATGCGGTGGTGCTGGTTATGATGCTGTAGCCGGTTGTGATAAGCTGATCCTGGACGCCTGGTGTCTTCTTCGCGATATCGGTCATGTTACGGACGACTTTGCCGGTCCTTGGCATTGCGGCGGCCTCTGGAAGCTGTACGTTGACCATGAATGCGCCCTGATCCTCGTCGGGGATGAAGCCTGTCGGAATGAGAGAATAGAGCTTGTAACAGGCGACCATTCCCAGCATATAGAAGAAAATCATCACGAAGGATATTCTCACAAGGCGGCTGACAATGGCGGAATATCTTGCGGTAATCCAATCGAAGAAACTGTTGAACCATCTGAAGAAGAAAAATTTTCGTTTTTCGGCGGGACTCGCTTTAATGAGAGTTGCACAGAGGGCGGGGCTCAGAGTGAGGGCGTTTATCGCTGAGATTGAAACCGCAACGGAGATTGTCACTCCGAACTGGCGGTACATTTCGCCTGTGATTCCGGGAAGGAAGCAGACGGGGACAAACATCGCGAGCAGGACGGCGGTGGTGGCGATCACCGGGCCGGAGACCAGCTCCATCGTCTTTTTGGCCGCCTCCTTTGGGGAAAGATGATCCTGTTCTATCATTTTGTTCACGCTTTCGATCACCAGAATCGCATCGTCAACGACAATTCCGATCGCAAGCACCAGCCCGAAAAGTGTGATGAGATTGATAGAGTAGCCGAGTGCATAGAGGAAAGCGAAAGTCCCAATGAGCGACACCGGTATGGCGATTGTGGGGACAAGCGTGGCTCTCCAATCCTGCAGGAAAATGAATGTCACAAGAATGACCAGGAATACGGCCTCGAAAAGAGTAATCACTACCTCCTTGATCGAGGCCCTTATGAACTTTGTCGTATCATATTGTATGCCGTATTCGAGGTCCGGGGGAAATCTTTTTTTAAGTTCTTCGAGTTTCTTCCTGCATGCGTCGGCTATCTGTATGCCGTTCGCCTCCGGAAGCTGATATACGCACAAGAGTGAAGCGGGAGTATTGTTCAACATCCCTTCCTGGTTGTAATTCTCCGCCCCGAGCTCCACCCTGGCGACATCGCTCATCTTGACGTTGTCGCCGCCAGGCATGGCCTTGACAACAATGTTTTCGAACTGCTTGGCAGTCTCAAATCTCCCCTGTGTCTGTATTGTGTAGCGGAAAGCCTGATCATTATTGCAGGGAGCATCGCCAAGCGCGCCTGCGGAAACCTGCACATTCTGCTGTTTTATTGAATTGATTATGTCAGTGACGCTCAGATTCATGTCCGCCATCTTGTCGGGATTCAGCCACATTCTCATGGAATAATCGGCCGCTCCCAGGACTGAGGTGTCGCCGACTCCGGTGATACGCCTTATCTCGTCGTTTATATATATGTTCACATAGTTGCTGAGAAAAATGGAGTCGTATGTGCCCTTTGGGGAGTAAAGAGTTATGACAACGAGGATATTGGGTGATTTCTCCTTCACGATAATGCCCTGGTTTTTGACTTCCTGCGGTAGCTGCGGCTCGGCTATGCTCTCATTGTTCTGGACATTCACAGTATTTATGTCGCCGCTCGTTCCTGCCGGAAAAGTCACAGTTATGACAGCCGTCCCATCGTCCGAGCTTGTCGAAGATATGTACATCATTCTCTTGACGCCGTTCACCTGTGTCTCGATATTTTCGACGACAGTCTTAAGAACAGTTTCCGCGTCGGCGCCCGGATATGTGGCGTTTATCTTGACCATCGAGGGGGTGATATCCGGATACTGCGAGATCGGGAGTTGTGAGATGGAGATTCCGCCCGCGATGCAAATGATGATCGCTATTACAAAAGCAAAACGTGGCCTGTCTATGAAGAATTTACTTAGCATCGGATTTTTCTCCGGGCGGGGCCTTGGGTTCCGGGACATCCTTTTTCTCCGCCGGCTTGGCATTGCCGTCCGGGATGGAATCCTTCTTGTTCATCGTATATGACTCGTCGACAACAGTTTGGACAATCTGTCCCAGCTTGACTTTCTGAAGGCCCTCGACTATTACAAGTTCTCCCTCCTTAAGCCCTTCGGTGACCTGTATTCTGGCACCGCTCTTGATTCCGGTCTTTATCATTCTCTGCGAGACCTTGCCATCTTTTCCGACAACCAGGACTGCCTTTCCCGCCTGGCCTTCCTGTATGGCTGGCTGTGGAATTAGCAATGACTGGAGTTCTCTTGTGTCCACGAGAAAAACCTTCATGTACATTCCTGGAACCAGTATCTTGTCAGGGTTCGAGAATGTCGCCCGCACCATCAGTGTTCCTGTTGATGTGTTTATCGTGTTGTCGGAGAACGTAAGGGTTCCCTCCTCCTTGTACATGGTGCCACTCTGGAACTGCAGCCGCACCTTGATGTAGTCTTTCATTGATTTCGAGTTGTTCTTCAGTCTTTCGAGGCTCAGGCTGAGCACATCAACTTCGCTGACATAGAATTGAACGTACATGGGGTCAATCCGCACCACATTCGCGAGTTTTCCGCTTATCGGACCGACAAAATTGCCATCGCTGTAATTGGCGATTCCGATTTTTCCATCGAAGGGACATTTTATGTCGGTATATCCGAGGTTGATATTCGCCATGTCAAGGTCGGCCTGCGTGCTGAGGACATTTGCCTTTGCCTCTCCATATACTTGTTCGGCATCGTCAAAGTTTTTTTCCGCCACCGCATTCTGTTCGAAAAGAGTTTTCTGCCGCTTGTAGTTGATCTCTGCGTTTTTCGCCTGTGCCTGGGCTTTGGCCAAGGCGCCCTGTGCAGCTTCGACCTTGGCCTGATATTGATCTTTTTCAATTTCGAAAAGCATCTGATCCTTCTTGACAAACTGTCCGTATTCGAAACAGGTCTTCATCTGGAAGCCGTCAACTCTGGCAATAAGATCCACGGAATCATAGGCTACGGCCTGCCCGATGATTTCGCTCTCCGATATGATCGAGCCCGTAACGGCCGGAGCCACGGTGACGGAAGGTGGCGGAACCTCGGCTTTCTGCGGTTTCGAACATCCGGGCAATATCAGTGCCCCCATTAGTAAGAAAAGAAGAATCTGTCGCATATGACACCTGAAATTTAATATTTTATTGCTAAAGAAACACGGCAGTCTTTGTTGTTGCATTCGTTGTAGCCACGGCCATGTTGGCCGTATTCGCCCCCAACATGGGGGCGGCTACAGTAAAATTTCCAATAAAAAGTGGCGCATTACTGTTTGAACAGGAATTTAACCGACAAAGGGGGAAATGCAACTCTAAGGCACGGTTTTTCCGCCGTTTATAGCGGATGTTTTGGTCGAAGTAGGCCAAGCCTCGACCTGTCCCTCATAGTTCTGCACTTGCAGGACGATGTGGGAAGAGACTTGGCATGTACGGAACACTTAAGTTTAGCTGTTCTGAATTATTGAACCTATCATCTTGTCAAGATCGCTGTGCCTTCCGTCGGGAAGATTGAATCTTTCGCAAATCTCCTCGACAAATTTTGTGCTGTGCCCTATTGTTCCGCTCATGAGATCTGCCGCAGATCTCTGAAGTTTGACATCTACTTCCGGGATTCTGCATACGAACTGCGGCCTGCCACCCTTCTCCGCATTCTCGACTCCCACAAGCGCCACTCCCTCGACATTGCTAAGCTTTACTCTGACATTGAAGAGCTCGTCGGTATAGCCAAGTTCGTAGTAATATCTTCCGAGGAATTGAATTGTCTCGGCAATGATTTTCACGAGTTCCCTGTAGTCAAGTTCCTTCGAGCTGTCCAGGATAGTGGTAATACAATGGAAGAGCCCCGACTTGAATGCCTGCCAGAACTGCCTGTTCCCCTTGGAAAAAGAACGATATGCGACATTTGTAAAATAGCATTCGTCGCTTTCGCCAATCACGATGAAGGAATTGTTTATCGAGCTCATTATTACGGAATTGTCAACCGCAGTCTTGATTTGTGAAAGGGAGAATTTCTCCAGGAAAAACTCTGAAGGAAACACGGAAATCTCGCAGAGGACGCCCGAGGCATTCTTGCCCAACTGCTTCATCTTCTCAAAGACCCCTCTCGAATGATGTATCTGCTCGATGAATTCTCCCTTGGCCTGCGGATCGAAGAATTTTTTGCCCTCGTAGAGAACTCCCCGCAACATCCGTCCAAGAAGCTCGCGCTGATTTCTTAGTGCCTTCTGCACCATGGAATGCACCTCGGATGCCTTGTAAGCGGGGCGACTCGAGGCATCGGGGGTGCGGATGTAGAAAACTCCCTGCTGAAGCTCGGAGTCGCAGCTGTAGGAGCAGACATGCGGAATCATGGAAAAACGCCTTATCACAAAAATAACATAGCGCTTGCCGTCAACAGAAGGCCTCTCTATGTCAAAGTCCATCGGAGGATCCGAATAGCGGTTTATCACATTGCCAACATCTGTCGGATCAAAGGATTTGGACTGCAGATTATTGACCCCGGTATAGACACAAGGCCTGCCTGTACGATCCTCCGCGACACCAACAACAATGTATCCCCCCTTGGTGTTCGCCATCGCCATACAGTGACGTGCAAATTTCGCCTTCCCAGCTCGTCCAAGCTTGTACCAGTTGACCGCCGCCTTGTAGTCTAGCTCCTCCGACTCTATGCCACGGTGGATGATCGAACGCCAGTCTGTTGATGACAAGCCTTCGTTCACCGGAGAATTCCGGAAATGTCAGACTTGTTAGATGATTTACCTGTCTTTAAAGACATACTTTTTCATGCCTAAAATAAATGCTTATATTTCTTGAAATTTAATGCCGCAATTCAGGTAATGCAATATGAAACGAGAATATTCCCCAGACATCTTTGTGATGAAGCCGGATGATTTCAAGGTTTTGGTTGACAGGTATCTTACCGTGGTCAACGAGGCGATAGTTGCATCTGAGAGGGCATCGTGGGGCTTGTCCACTGCGTCGAAGCTCCTGGGGGATTAAACCAGTCAAAAAGAGCCAAGTCTTGGCCACCTCTTACTCTTTCTGTTTTTCTTCCTTGATGTCCACTTTTTTCCCTTCCTTGGGCTCCGGGTAAACGAGGTCAATGACGCTATCCGTTATCCTCTTCTGCACCTCTGGCAGGTAGAGATTGCCGAGGTGGCCGCCGTGGTCAAAGAAAGTCACACGGTCACCAATATTTTCGGACAACCATTCGCGGTCGCCGTCGGAGGCGACGAAGTCGTCCATATTGTGGAATATGCGGATATCCGGATTTTTTGACAACGAGTCACCGATTGCTCTGAGGCCTGAGTTCTCATTGATTTCCTCGATGGTGAGAGGCCTGCCGAGTTTTTCGCTGTAATATTTCATCAGGAAGTCATTGACATAGTCTCTATAGGAATATCTTCTTATTTCGCGGTATAACTTGTCTTTTGCCAATTTTTTCTGCACCTTTATATTCCCCATATCCTTCCCTCTCCTGTATATCGAGAAGATGGCCTCCGAGAGCTGCAGCCTGAAAGCGTAGCCGATGATGAATTCAGCCTCGTCCTGTGTTATGCCCAGCTTGTACGCAGGCGTGATTCCACCCTCAATTATGCGGATATATACATCTGCGGCTTCATTCATATTGTGTTGGATCTTGCCCTGCGGCCATTGACGCCACTTTTCGTAGAAGCGATCAATGTTCTTCATAGAATACATGAGGTCGACAGGTGGATTTATTGCAACGAATCGTGAGAATCCAATCTTCTTTTCGCGCCCATCAATGTCGGAAATTATCAGAGCATGCATGGCACCAAGCGAATATCCTGCAAGAACCAATGTTGAAATTCTGTCCGGATATTCTTTCTTAAGGTGCGAGACAAGTATTTGCAGTGCATTATAGACATCTGCCGCATCCTGCGTCGCAAATCCAGGGATGTCAACGGAGGATGCAGACTCCATGAACTCCCAGTTCAATGGATTGCTTATGCTTGCGACTGAGAACCCCTTCTCGTAGAAAATCTGCGCAAGAGCTATTACGCTTTCACCATTGTAGGCGACGGCAGTTCCAGGGAGAAGTAGTAAAAGAGGTGTCTTCTCCTTATTCTTCTTGTTCTCCTGCATCCACAGTTTGTATTTCATCTCAGGATGCCCCTCCAATATCTTTATGGAATCATCGTCTCCCCTGCTGTAGAATTCGGAATATCCCGGATATTCCCTTCCCCAGAAGGACATATCGGGGTTAAGTTCCCTGAAAAAGCCCACACGTAGCGTGTCAACCATCGCATTTTCTGCGGGATAGTCTGGCAAATGGACAATGTTCGCCTTTCCTTCCGCCACCAGATCCGGCTTAAGGAGTGCCATAAAAACACATAGCAGCATCATTGCAGGCACTAATCTTGTTTTTTCGAAATCACGCATTCCTTTTCCTTTTTAATCTCGTTTTCCTTCAAGAACAATTGTTTCTTCTTTATGTCCAGGTCTGCAATCTTTATCTGGCGTACGATATACCAGTAGTCCTTTATTGTCACATAGGGGTCAGCGCAGGAGCGCGTGAGGCGGACATACCTGTCAACACTCAGGGAAGACTCATTCATTTTGCAGAACGCCTGCACACCTGGGATAGGGATCCAAGTCTTCGGATCAAATCCGTAGTCGAAAATAAGTCCTATGCCATCGCGCAGTGTAGTAGGTCCGTGGATTGGAAGGACCAGATAGAATCCCGGGCCACAACCCCAGCTTGCAAACGCCTGTCCGAAATCCTCGTCGAGCGGTTCAAGGCCAAACCAGGAATTTGCGACATCAAATGTGCCGACGCCTCCGAGCGTGATATTTATGAGAAACCTTGAGAAGTCTATCCCCCCATCGGCAAAACGTCCCTGTAGAAAACAGCTGAAAGTGCGCACTGGAAACTCGACATTGCGGGCGAGCCCACCCACCATCTCTCGTCCGGTTTTCGGCACCACATATGAATATCCCTTCATAAATGGGCGCATTATCCAGACCAGGATGAAGTCGTTGCATTCAAATACAACACGGTTGAAGCCTTCGACCGACTCGTGGGGGCCAACTATCTCCTGCAATGGTTCGTAGCGGAACGGCCCAGGCAGTTCCATGAACGGAACAGGAAGCTCCTTTGCGTCGCGAATCTCGAAAAAATGGATTTCGAAATCACTCGAGCCGATGGGGCCGCGATCCGCGCACTCCACCCAGAAATAGCAGACTGGATGTTCCTCCATTTCCCGTGACTCACCGGCTCCGAGGGCGCTTCCAAGGACAAGGAGAATCATGACTGCCATCTGGCAATATGTAATTTTCACAGACATATGTTCTATCTATTGTTGTTAAACTTGTTCTAATGCTATGCGGATTAAGGACTGGCCTGAAAACAATCAATATTACAAAACAGTAATCTACTTGGATTAAGCATATTTGTCAAGCAGATTTTTACTCAAATTGCATCTCAGTTAAATATTTCATTGAAATAAAAAGCCGATGAAAGTTGAAAAATCCGCATTTTAAGGTTAGAATGAACCTTGAAAGTTTTCTGTTAATTATGTTTTTTTGATCCGTTCAAATGGGAAATATTAAATATGCCAGAGATGAAGCTGACACAGTTCGACCAGAAAATGGAGCGACGGACTGATTTCATAACCTATGCCGCAGTACTTCTTCTTGGGCTAATCATCGTGGGAGAAATCGCATTTTCAATATGGCTGCCTAGGCGGCTCAAGTCAGAAAAAGCCTGGGAACGGGAGACGCTGCTTGAGGCAGTTGTAGACTTGGTTGATGAAATGAGAGGCGGATGTTCGTCAATCAAGTCAGAAAATCCGGCTCTCGAAGGGGAAATACAGCTTACGCTGAAATGCCTTGACGAATACGCCAAATACCTGAGACAGAACAAGCTTCAGATGTCAATGGATCAGGTTGTAGAGCTCCATAAAAGCCTCAAGAATTTCCGCAACATCTATGTCTCCTGGAAGATGAAACACAGCTATCTCTCCGAAGAAAAACTTAAGACCAACGAATTCCTGAAAAAAATGCTCGACGAGCACTCCAAGTTAAATATTCACTGAGTCCATGCCGGTTTCAGTGAATATTTTGATGTTCGCTTCTGGCGATGGACGATGACTGTGTCTTGGGCTTCTCTTCTCAGGTTGACAAATCTTTAATTTAACAGCAAGGAGGAAGTATGGCAACAAAACCAACAGTCAAAGGGAAAGAAAACAAACTCAGGGTCGCAATCATCGGAGCAGGTGGAATTGCGGGAGCGCACCTGGATGAATATTTAAAAATAAAGGATGTTGAGATAGTCGGCCTTGCCGATCCTCTCATGGAGCCGATGATCAAAAAGGCGGAACATTACAAAATTCCTCTTGACAACTGTTTTACAGACTACAACGAAATGCTGTCAAAGCTCAAACCTTGCGCTGTCAGCGTCTGTTCGCCGAATGCAGCGCATGCGCCCAACACGATCGCGGCACTTAAGGCTGGAGCTCATGTCATTGTCGAAAAGCCGATGGCGATGAACGCCAAGGAGGCTCAGCAGATGATTGATGCCGCCAAACGTGCGAGGCGCAAGCTCATGATCGGCTTCCAGATGCGCTATGACGGGCGCAGTTCGTATCTCCGCGGCGCCGTCAAGGATGGCACATTCGGGAACATACTTTATGCCAGGGTCCAGGCTCTGCGTCGCCGCGGAATACCCAACTGGGGAGTTTTCGGGCGAAAGGAACTCCAGGGTGGAGGCCCTATGATCGACATAGGCGTGCATTGCCTTGAAATGTGCCATTACGTGATGGGAGCGCCAAGGCCTGTCGCCGCAGTTGGGAACTGCTTCACATACCTTGGGAATAAACCAAGTACGACAGTGTCATGCTGGCCTAACTGGGACTGGAAAACCTACACTGTCGAAGATCTTGCGGTCGGAATGATACGCTTCGAAAATGGAGCAATGCTCACACTGGAGGCCTCATTTGCCGCGCACATAGAAAAGGATGTCTTCAACTTCAGCATCATGGGAACAAAGGCGGGCGGAACCTGGGATCCTTCGACGATATTCACGGATCAGAGCAGACACATGGTTAATGTTTCGCCTACATACATCGAAAACATACCCGGCGGCGGAATGGGTGCAAAGATCCGCAACTTTGTGGAGCACTGCCTGTACGACAAGCAGTGCCTCGCACCCGCCGAAGACGGCCTGATGGTGCAGAAAATGCTTGACTCCATATATGAATCCGCGGCAAAAGGCGGAAAAGAAGTGGCGATCAAATAATTAGGAATCAGACACTAATTCCACGAATGTTCACGAATGCCGAGATAAAATTCCCTGCGGTTTAGACCGCACATGCCGGTTGAAAGACAGAAAGGCAGAACCATAAGCTTTGCCTTTCTGTCTTCATCCGGCAAGGAACTTGAAGAGTTCTTGGCAAATTTTCCCAATAGAAGTCCTATTTCGCGTTATTGGCGAGTTTCGCGGGCAAAATATTGTATTCCCAATAATTCGTGTAAATTAGCCTGCCCTGCGTAGTCTCGGCGTAGTATGGTGAAATTCGTGTCTAAGGATTGGTTGCGGCGTAAGCTGCTCTAATACTTATTGTGGCAAGTTACCTTTCATTTTTTCCACAATTTGCTTAGGAATGCATCATTGTCGCGCCAGTGTGGCTCGACCTTGATATGGCAGCGGATGGATGCTGGAACTCCGGAGAGATTCTTCAGATCCTGCGAGGCGTTGTTCTGGATTCTTTTCACAATCATGCCGTTTTTCCCTATGACAATGCCTTTCTGCCCTTCGCTTTCGACATAGATGACGGCCTGCAGGTTGTGCTGTTCCGGGCTTTCCAGATATTCAGTTATCTCCACGAACGCCGCATGGGGAACCTCCGCCTTGGTGTTGGCAATCAGATGTTTGCGGATGAATTCCGCGGCGAAGAAACGCAGGTTGGCATCTGTCGCATAATCTTCGGAAAAATAGGCAGGCCCGGAAGGGATGAAAGGATCAATCAACTGAAGGAATGCGTCCTTGCTGTCTTTTTCATTCGCACTTATTGCAATCCGTGGAGTCTTTGAAAACGCAGGATAGCGGACGAGAAAAAATTCCACAGTACCATCAACATTCTCACAGAGGTCTTTTTTATTGAATATTATGACGATTGGAACCTTCGCGGCGGCAACGATATTGGCGACCATGTCCTCCTCCTCGCCAAAGGGACGTGAGAGATCCGCAATATAGCAGAGCATATCGCTATCCCTGAGCGCATCTGAACTTTCCCTGCTCATGTACTTGTTGGATCCGTGTTTACCGCTGTGAATCCCTGGCGTGTCAATAAACACGAGCTGAAGATTCGGGGCATTGTAGATGCCTTTGATACTATTTCTGGTTGTCTGTGGCAGACTTGAGACGATTGAAATTGTTTCTCCGAGAACGGTGTTCATAAGCGTTGATTTTCCGCAGTTCGGCCTCCCTGCCAGTGCCACAAAGGCCGATCTGAAGGCATCTGCAGAAGGGGATTTATCCGGATCCGGACTGAGTTTTTCCGACGCATCAGACAATTCTTGTTTCATCAATCAAAACTTTCCTTAGTTAAAAAGTGGATGGTACAGAACGCATCCGCAAGGTTCTTGGAGACAGGAGTATATATCTTTAAAATGATATTTCAAGGACTGCTGGAATCATGGCAGTTAAGAATTAATAAATTACGAGTCAGAAAATCTGAAATTGATGGCCGGATACTTGCACATCAATTGCAGTGGTTGTATGAATTTTCATGCAATGTCAATTTGATATTTAAGGAAACAACAATAGACTAAAATCATGAAAAAGATCAAACCAGTACCAAGCAGACATAAACCCAGGGGGTTGACGATCCTTCACGAAGACCTGGACATTATTGTCGTCGACAAAAGTTCAGGCCTATTGACTGTGAAGGCAAACTATGAGGACAAGAAAACTGCTCATCATGTTCTAACCAGCTACATCAGAAGGGGCAGCACCTTATCAAGAAAGCAGATTTTCGTCGTTCACCGGCTGGACCGCGACACTTCGGGTGTTCTTGTGTTTGCCAAGACTTATGATGCCAAGGAAAAGCTTAAGCTGCAATGGAAAAATGTCAAGAAGACATATGTGGCAGTAGTGCATGGCATCTTGTCTCAGAAAAGTGGCATGATCACTTCATATCTTGCCGAAAACGAGGACTATGAGGTCTCCTCGGTCGAAGATCCCAAAAAAGGCGAACTGGCAAAAACCCGCTACAAGGTGATCAAGGAATCAAAAAAATATAGCCTGCTTGAAATTGAGTTGCTGACAGGCAAGAAAAACCAGATTCGTGTTCATCTGTCCGAGAAAGGGCATCCGGTTGTCAACGATGATAAATATGGTGGCAATCACAAGGTCGAGGGGCGCCTGGCTCTTCATTCACAATTTCTGACTTTCAACCACCCATATAGTGGTAGGAGGATGAACTTTGAAGCTGAAGTTCCTGCTTATTTCAATGAGCTTTTACAGAGTCATGCCTCGGGGTTGCGGATTCAGGATCATCGGGACGATTTGAATTTTACCTGACAATTTGGAAAAGAGTACCTTCCCCTTTTTCCAGTCGGCAAAATACGGCAGAGGCACTTTCATAGACTTCCGTACCGGATTTTTTGTTGTGCTGATTCCTCCGACAGCGTCGAACTTGAAATCTGCAAATGCGATATGCGTTCCGGCCCTTAATGTCTTTTCCCATATCTTTATTTGCAAGAAAGTCCATATCTTTGCAAGTTGTTCCATTTACCTGCATTCAAATCCGGCATACGGTATTGGCAAACTAAGAAAGGATTTGTATTATGAAAAAAATAAAAGTCGGGCTGGCAGGGCTTGGGTTCATGGGAACAACGCATCTGGGCATATATCGTGGGTTGAAAGATGTCGAGGTAGTTGCCATTGCGGATCTTGATCCGGCAAAATTGAAAGGCGACATCAGCAAGGTAGTAGGCAACATCGGGGGTGGCGACAATTCGAAGCTGCTGGAAATGAAGGGAATAAAAACTTACAGTTCGGCATTTGATCTTCTCAGTAATTCCGAAATAGACATAATGGACATTTGTGTTCCAACGCCGGATCATCAGAAGATAGCTGTGGCCGCCTTGCAGGGCGGGAAGCACGTCATCTGCGAAAAGCCGGTATGCCGCACTGTAGCTGAACTCGAAGAACTCGCAGAAGTTGTCAGAGAAAGTGAAAAATTTTTCAATGCCGGAATGTGTGTCCGCGCCTGGCCTGAATATTATCATGCGCAATCAATGTTCAAGGCCGGAAAATTCGGTAAAATAATAACTGCCGGATTCCGCCGTCTCTCACCAAATATAAGCGGGAATTCATGGGACAACTGGTTCATGGATGCCAAAAAATCTGGTGGCGCTCTCCTTGATCTGCATCTGCATGACACAGATTTCATCCGCTTCATGTTCGGACGCCCAGAGGCGGTCACAAGCTTCGGAATAAACTCTGTCCGAAGTGATGGAGGTGTGGATTATGTTATGACAAACTACAGTTTCCCCGGCTCCCTGATAACCGCGGAAGGAGGCTGGTGCGCCTCCAGGAAAGTGCCATTCGAAATGAGTTTCCAGATGATTTTCGAGAAAGCCACCGTGAGACTGGCAGGCGAAGGATACAAGATCTACTGGGAGAACGGTGATGTCGAGTCTCCACAGGTGGCAGACGCGGCCCTCCCGACCGGATGGCACCAGGAACTGGCATATTTTGTAAATTGTGTCAGGGATAATGTGAAACCAGACAAATATCAGGATATGGCTGATATTGTTGACTCATTCAAGATAGTGGCAGCTGAACAAAAATCGGTTGATACCGGCAAAACTGTGAAAATTAAATATTGAGGTGCAGTATGTACAAAGCGATGAATTATTGGATTTTCGGCGGTTTCGATGGGCAGAAGACTCCCTGTGAGTTCATTGACTGGGCGAAATCACAGAAGCTTGACGGCGTGGAACTTACGGTCGGAGATGCAGTAAAGGCCGATATCTCTGAAGCTGAATGCAAAAAAATCTCGGACTATGCAAAACAGAAAAAAATAGGACTTCGGACGATTGCCACTGGTTTTTACTGGGGCAACTCACTCGGCTCGGAGGACGAGGAAGAACGTGATAGAGCTGTGGCATTCACACGACAGTATCTCAGGATCGCAAGTTGGCTCGGAGTTGAAACGGTGCTGGTAGTTCCCGGAAGTTCAAGGGTGCCATGGGATCCTTCGAGGCCAGTGGTCAGCTACAAGACTGTGTGGGTGAAATCTCTGAAGTCTCTCCGCGAACTTGCGAAATTAGCAGAAGAACTCAAGGTCAACATCGGGCTGGAAAATGTATGGGGAAGGTTTCTTTTTTCTCCGATCGAATGGGAGAAATATCTTGATGAAATCAAGTCTGACCGGATCGGGATGTATCTGGATGTTGCGAACTGCTGTCCATATGTCAGGCCACAGGATTATGTCGAAGTCCTTGGCAAAAAAATCATGGCAGTGCATATGAAGAACTGGTCGTCCGATAATCTGGCAGGTGGAAACCTTCTTGGGTTTGGTGAAGACATCACTGTCGGAGATGTTGATTTCCCAGCCGTCCTGGCGGCACTCGACAAGATCGGTTATAAAGGCACTTTCACCGCGGAAATGATCCCCTTTTGCCGCCTGCCGGACTTGAGAATCCCCGACATGGATCTCGCGGCGGCAACTGCGGCACGTCTTATCTCTCTGTGTCACAAATCATGAAAAATGGAGAGTTACGGTCATTCCATTTATCGGAATTTCGGATTTCCTGACTCGTAGCTTCAATAGCGCTGGAGATGTGGGAAAAGAGGTTGTAGCTAAAAAAGGGTTGCAGCCAGGAAATCTGAATTGGGAGACTATCAAAAACTTTCTACAGCCTCGTCAATTTGCCCCTTGTTCTTCACTCCGATTATTGCGGAAAGAACTGCCGGCTGCTGCAATATCCAGCGGATCACATATTGCGTCATATTGCAGTTTGCTTCATGTGCTGACTTTTCAATCTGTTCCAATTTGTCAAAGATTTCATCGGTAAGTTGCCATACCCAGGTATCCTTCTCGGCTTTTCTTGAGTCAGGCGGCAGGGGCTGCCCCCGTTTATACTTTCCGGACAGAAGTCCACCCTGCAGAATTTGGTATGGGACTACGGCTATTGCCTCTTTCTGGCACAACGGCAGGATATACTCGCATGCGCTCTGCTTCAGTAGGCTCAATGGAGGCTGGCACATCACCGGACGCGGCAAGTCATTGGAATCTGCCACCTTCAAAAGTTCCTTTATTTCTTCTGCTGAAAAGTTACTTATACCATAGTGGCGGATTTTGCCGGAACATATCGCCCCATGTATTGCCCCAAGAGTCTCCACAAGCGGAGTCAGCGGATCGGGCTTGTGCAGATAATAGATGTCGACATAGTGCGTCCCCATGCGCTTGAGGCTATTATCCAGCTGTTTTCGGATAGCCGCAGGACTGATGTTCTCGTCCTCGGGGGCATTGCCAACCTTCATTCCGACCTTTGTCGCCAGCACAAATTTATCGCGCCTACCTGCGATGGCCTTGCAAATGATTTCCTCAGCCACTCCTCCGGAACTACCGGGAACGCGTGAATAGCCTTCATACATATTCGCCGTGTCTATGAAGTTGATGCCCTTGTCAGAGGCGTAGTGGAGCAACCTGATTGCATCTGCCTCGCCAACTGGCGTCCCAAACGTCATTGTACCTAGACAAATAGGGGAAACCTTCAGGTTTGTCTTTGGAATTATCTGCATTTTCATATTACATGTCCTCCATTTTTTGTCATGTCGAATAATTCTCCTTGTGTTCCAGTCAGGAATATTCCTGCCTGTATTTTTTCCATGCATCAATCATACTCAGGATGCTCTTCGCAGTTATCTGCTGGAAAAGAAATGCGCCGAGAATAAATCCCTGCCTGCCTCCCAGCATGCCAATCGCCTCCTTCACCGCCTTGTCGATTAGCACGGTATCCCCCGATTCAAGCGTCACCTCTGCATTCACGCCACCCCAGAACGCCTTGTGCTCCCCAAGTCTTTCATACAGAGATATCATATCGCCGCCATGCAGCATCCGCGGATCAATCCCCATAAGGACATCTACGGACATGTCCTTCAGGACGGAGGCGTATGCGCCTTGTCCTTCAGGCAGCAAATAGCAGTGTATCTTTCCGGCATCATGCACCAGCCTGGTTTCCTCTTCTATCAGAGGAACGAGATATTCCTTGAAATATTTCGGCCCCCAAAATGCAGGTATTTCGTACCAGCCGCGGCGTTGCACGACATCCACGCCAGTTTCAAGCGCCAGCTTTGTCAGTCCGAGCGCCCACTCCTGGAAAATTCCAAGGAATTCCTTGACAAATTCCGGCTTTTCGATCATCCACACGGCAAAATCCGATATGTCGCAAAACCACTGGAATGCATCTCCGACAATAGTGCGTCTGGACTGAAGCAAAAGCCCATGTTTTTCTGCAAACTCCTTCGCCCTTTGCGCATCCATACGCCATTCGTCCAGCACATGCCCCTCTGGCAGGCGGATGAGATACCGAAGCTTCTCCAGATCCTCGATCCCTTTCACCCATGGCTCCGTGCGCCGTGGAATATTAAAGTCGTCAATAAGTTCCATATTATAGTGGTTCCGCTTCTCCACGCTGAACGTTGTGGGAATCCAGTGGCAATGCCACGAACTGCACCAGTCATCCGTCTCGCTGACCGTCTGACGGAGAACACCAGCCGGCGTATGGTATTCCTTCGTGAGCATTGGTTCGGCGCCGCTGGTGGTGTCACGCCAGGTCTTTATCTTCACGTCAGGATGCGGCTCCGGGCTCGGAAGCCACACGTCAATTGCGGGATCCAGTCCCAGCTCCAGCATCCTCTCGGCACGTTCCAACTGCCCCCTCCAGAAGAGAGGTTCCGGCCACCACGGCCCCTGGCCTATATATGGAGAAAATGGAACATGATCATGGGGCTGGCGTTTCAGGGTGGCCAGCATTCTTTCCCGACTGGACATGGCTGTCTTTTTCACTATTTGCCTCTTTTCAATGTTTTTACGGCCGCCTTTACCGATTCCACCATGTATGTGATCGTCTCATCCGTCATCCCGCACCACCATGGGAAGCTGAATGAATCATCCCACCAGGCGTCCAAGGTCGGGCAGGCATGTCCTCCAAAACCCATTTTCTGGAAAAGTGGGAAACGGTAGAGGGGATAGTATTGGACAATGCAGCGCATCTTGTATTTATTCACCAGGATATCCATAAGGTCGTTACGTCTCGCCGTGCATGTCGAGCCGTTGAAATGCATCACAAACTGGTGGAATATGTGCCTGTATCCTGCCGGGATTTGTGCGAATTCAATCTCCGGGACATCCGACAAGCCCTTCTTAAATTTATCCGCCTGCGCAATGAGCGTGTCGTTGATTTTGTCTAAGCTTCTGAGTTCTGCGCTTCCCAGCGCGCATTGAGCTTCTCCGATACAGAAGTTGTTCGGCCAGACTCCATCGATATCTATATCCACGTTGCTCATTGCAGGAACCCAGTAGCGCTCGCGCTCTCCTTCAAATCCACGGACTCCGTTATGCCTCAAGCCAGGAACCAATGAAGCATCCGCATCGTCCTTGACCGTGAGCATGCCCCCTTCTCCCAGCGTGCTCATGTTCTTAGCGCCATGCCAGCTGAAACATCCGAAGTTTCCAAACGTACCCACCTTTTTACCGTTGATCGATGCTCCCGGTGCTTGTGCGCAGTCTTCCACAACCTTCAGACTATATTTCTTTGCAATCGTCATGATCGCCTGCATATCCACGGGCATGCCGAGAAGATGCACAACGACCAGCACTTTTGTCCTGGATGTTATCTTTCTCTCGATATCGGTTGGATCCGCCACCCATGTCTTGGGATTTATGTCCGCCCACACGAGCTTGGCGCCACTCTGTCCAAAAGCTATCCCTGTTGCGCAAAACGTATATGCTGGAACAATCACCTCATCCCCGGGTTTCAGACCGCAGATGACACCCGCAAGTCTCAAGGCATTCGTGGCATTGTCCATTGCGAAAGCATGATTTGCGCCAGTGTAGGCCTTGAAATCAGACTCGAACTGCCGCATATACTTGCCCTGGGTTTGGCCATCGGAGTTCCGCATCACATCAAGAACGGCCTGTATCCCCTCCTCCGTATATCCATGCATTCTGCCAGGAAAGGGAACCTTATAGCCTTCTACGCTCCCGCGACCTGACGCATCATCCGTCTTTAAAGATTCTGACTTTTTACGCATGACATTCTCCTTTGTTAAAATATTCAAATCCTCTCATATCGATTATTTACAGTTCCATCAGAGCTTTTTTTCACTCACTTGGCAGCTGTATTCCATATAGGTCCCGCCAAATGAATACACAGTGTATACATTGACATTCACAGTCTAGTACCCCCTTCCCGTTTTTTTTCTGGAAATCCAGAGTTTCTGATCCGTTGAAAATAATAATGTCTTAAAATTCCACCCCTGGGGGGAATTTTCATTCAGACTTCCTGTCTACATTTTTTTTAGCCACAACCTCTTTTCCCACATCTCCAGCGCGATTGAACCTACGAGCAGGAAATCTGAAATTGTTCAACTGTTCCTTGGCTTCAACCAAATGAGCCCTGGTAAGTGCCTCAGCCCTGTCGGGATCATGATCGGCTAGCGCCTGAACTATACTGACGTGCGATATTTTGA
The DNA here is from genome assembly GCA_903872565.1 of uncultured Lentisphaerota bacterium. Lineage (GTDB taxonomy): Bacteria > Verrucomicrobiota > Lentisphaeria > Victivallales > GWF2-50-93 > CAIQLG01. The sequence continues at coordinate 19,165 of CAIQLG010000563.1, forward strand.
TATGCTTCCGATTGTCTGTGAGCTCCTGCATATGGGCGCCATCACCTAGCGATATCCACACCCAAAGATCATGGGCAAGACTTGCAAACTGACTAAGTCGCTTGTTGCCACATTCAGTGATGAGGTATTCGTGAAATTTGCCTTCTTCCTCGTCCGAAATATCTCCGCTATTGTCGAGCTGTTGTGCAAGTTTCATGAGGTAATCAAGCTGATTCTTCCTGATATGCGGTGCAAGCAGCCTAGCCGCCATCCCTTCCATAAATTCACGGATCTCATATATTTCACGGAGATCCTGCGGAGAGACTTCGACCACGGTTCTGATGCGTCCATCAATGTTTTTGACAAATCCCTCCATTTCAAGTCTGAACAAAGCTTCCCGTACCGGGGTACGACTCATCTGCAGTTTATTGGACATGGAAACCTCCAGAATGGGATCTCCTGGGCGAATGTCTCCGTTCATCAACATCTCTTTGATGGCAGAGCATGCCTCATCAACCAGCCCGCTGCGTTTAATTTTCGCCATATTCTACTACCTCTATTTTAAAGTATACACTATGTATACATTGAAAAACACTCCTTGTCAAATGTCTTTTCGTTATTTTTTAAAGAAATTTTAGAGGTGGATGCCACCCACTGAATATTATTTTTCTATGCAAGAACAGCATACCCGCATCCTTTTTACTCAAAAGATGGCAGGGAATGAAAAATGCGGTGGCATGTAGCAAGTGTCTAAGCTTTATGTCAATGTCCGAATCAATTCGGACAAGAGTTTCGGACATGTGGTTCATCGAAGATAGGAACACAATGATCCTCAGAAGGAAAAAGTTAAGGAAAATGGGGAATTTGAAATGTGACTTTCAGTAGATAATCTCGTACGGAAAGACTTCCGCCGAGATTATCTAGGGGCGACTGTCTGTAAAACTTATAATTTAACAGCTCCTTGATTTTGTCATTTTAAAATGCTTCTTTAATACGCATTTATAATATCATTAGCCATTAGCCGAAATCAGAAGGAATGCTCTTTTATGCAGATGCATGGACATTCTTGCATTAATAGCGGATTTATTGTTGCATGAAGAACCTGCTGGAAGTAATTATCAAAGATGAAGTCCAGGCGGCACTGGATTCCTTTTGCTCCTGCTTCGACATTCGAATACTATTTTATTCCAAAGAGGGGGATATCCTTAAAACTGGGCTTGACCAGCCCAATGCCCTTTTCTGCCAATTAATACAAAACAAGTTGTACGGAAGAAATAAATGCGTAGCGATAACTGAAAGGAAACTAATCGAGTCTGCCGAACAGAAAAAATTATTGGCCTACCATTGCCATGCAGGACTCCAGGAAGCGATAATTCCCATATTCATTGAAGAACATCTGGCCGGTTTTGCGATGATAGGCCAGTTCCGGACGGAAAAAGAGCTCCCCCGCCTCTTGAAAAAAGACTGGATGGATAGGAATAATCTGTCCGAGCTACAGAAAGCTTTTAATAGAGTACCATATTTCCCGCCGGAAAAGATGAAGCATATTTTAGATTTGTTTTGCATTCTTGTAAATTATATTGTCTTGAAAAACATGGTTGCCATAAAAGGACATTTGATAATAGGAAAAATAATTCTTTATATAAATAGGAATCTCGCGAAAAAGAACATTTCCATCGGGGAAATTGCAAGACACGCAGGCAAGAGCAGATCCTCGGTCGCTCATTTGTTAAAAAAAAATCTTGGCATTTCATTTAAGCGGTTGTTAATTGAATCGAAGCTGGACAAGGCTGAGGAATATTTTCGGACCATGCCCGATATGACTGTGGGAGAGGTTTCCGATAAACTTGGATATGATGATCAATTTTATTTTTCAAGGATTTACAGGAAATACAGAAACCATCCGCCTTCTGAATATGTTAAAAATTCAAATGCAAAATAATTTCAGATTTTCTGACTCGTGGCTTCAATAGTGCTGGAGATGTGGAATAGATTCATGTGTTAAATCAAATCCAGTACCCAATATCCCATGGAATGCTTGTGGACAAAATAAAAACATATCCGGCAAATTTAATCCTGAGAGATAAAAAATGTCTCATCATAGGAGGCGGCAAGGTCGCGGCAAGAAAACTGGACGGATTACTCAAAACTTCCGTCAACGTCACCGTGGTGGCACCTGAAGTTTCCGAATCCATCCGGACACTCGCCCAAAATCAGGCGATAACACTCCTTAATCGTCCGTTTTCCAGCAAAGACATACTTCACCATGATATTGTCTTCATCGCGACAAACGACAAAATACTCAACGGGAAAATTGTGCGAATCTGCAAAAAACGGAAGATCCTTTGCTGCTCCGTTGACGAAAGCTGGCGGGCGGGCGACTTCATCTGCCCTGCGAGCTTCGAAAAGGATGGATTCACCATAGCAGTGTCCTCGAACGGAGTTTCCTGTAGAAAGTCCAGGCTTATAAAAGAAAATATCGCAAGACACATCTCAATGTCCAAGGATGCCGAGCTCACTGTAATAGGAACAGATCACAATTGTCTTCCACTTGAAATAAGACGGAAGTATCATTTCACAAGGGATAAATATGCGCTCGCAGGAAGTATTTTTTCAAGACTCTGGGGGATCCATGAATTTTTCATACTGAACACCTGCAACAGGATTGAGCTGATAGCAGTCTCGTTCCCGGACAGCGGCCTCGAACGAATATTGTTGAACATTCTTGGCTTTGACGAACTCGACAACAACTCCTTCTATATAAAAAAAGATTTCGAAGCATACAGGCATCTCTGCCTTGTGATGTCGGGACTTTATTCCCAGTCAATATGCGAAAAAAACATCATTTCGCAAGTCAGAAACTCATTCAATGATGCCCACAACCGCAAGTGGGCTGGAACAATCTGCAGACAATGGTTTGACGGCGCGAGGCACTTGTCAAAAATAGTAAGGGGGAAAACTGGACAGCTCGCCGACAGATCCGAGATAGATGATTTCTTCATGAAAATGTTCCTGAAAAAATATTCTTCCGCAAAACCTTTGAACATAATAGTAATGGGAAGCGGATCCATCGGGAAAAACATCGTTGACAAATTGTCCCGGAACGGCTACAAAATCCTGTGGTTCTACCACCACGAGAGACCTGTGCTCAAAGACAAAAAAAACAATAGTGTAACTGTCTTGAAACTATCCGCCCTGGACAAACATCTCAGTTGCGCGGATGTCGTCATCGGGGCCGCATGCACATCAGTACCACTTGTCAATGATACGAACTTTCATCTGCTCGATGCCGGAAAAAACCTCCTCCTTGTAGATCTTGCCGTGCCAGCCAACATTGAAGTTGAGAAAAACCATTCCCACACCAAATTTGAAAAGTGGGATCTTGACACCATCAAGAAATCAATGAACGAAACCTGCATTGACAAAACAAAAATATTTGCTGTAGCAGATGAAGTGATTCGCAAAAATAAAAATTTATATGAGAAGCTGATCTATGATTTTAAAAATGGGAACAAGACAAAGCGCTCTGGCTAAGATTCAGGCTGATTCCGCAATTAGATTACTGGAGGAAAATCTTAAAAGTCTCAAATTCGAGATTGTCTCCCTGTCATCGCCTGGAGACCGCGACAAGAAATCCGATCTGACGAGCGCACCTCCAGATTTTTTCACAAAAGACTTGGACGATGCGGTCATTGCCGGAAAAATAGACTGCGCAGTCCACAGCGCCAAGGATCTTCCGGAGCCAATGACGGAAGGCCTCGACTGGTTCTGGCTCCCGAACAACGAAGATCCACGTGACGTTATTGTTTTTCCCAAAGAGCAAAGACAAAAATGCGCAAAATCAAAAGGCCGTAGAGGTACGAAGTCACAAAATGTGGAATTCAATTTAAAATCTGAAATCCAAAATCAAAAATCAAAAATCCGGATTGGCGTCAGCAGTTCCAGACGTGAGGGATATTGCAGAAAAAAATTTCCGGGAGCGAAGCTTTTGCCTGTCCGCGGAACAATCGAGGAGAGAATTGCACAGCTCGACGAAGGAAAATTCGATCTGCTTGTAATGGCGGCAGCAGGTCTTCTCAGGCTCGGACTCGCTCACAGAATCTCAGAATACGTTCCATTGACAGACCTCCCCTCCCCGGACGGACAAGGATATCTCGCCATCACATTTGGAAAAAATGATCGCACTTTCCGCGAAATTCGCAAATATTTTGTCAGAGCTGTCGTCTTCGCAGGTGCAGGCCCCGGCGACTCAGGCCTCGTCACACTCGAGACTCTGAACTCCATAACAAACTGCGACATATGTTTTTTTGATGCGTTGATCCCAAATGAACTTCTGAAACATGTACCGCCAAACTCCATTTCAATCTATTCTGGAAGACGCCAAGGACGCCCTTCCGACGAGCACGAGAAGATTGACATCCTTCTTGCAAAATTCGCAAGGCAGGGCAAGAGGATTGTCAGGCTTAAAGGCGGAGATCCTGGAATATTCGGAAAACTTTTCGAGGAAACCCGCATCTTGGAAAGTCTCGGAATTCCTTACAGGATCATCCCCGGTGTCAGCAGTCTCAATGCGATTGCCGCTTCAGGTGTTCTCCTCACCAAGCGTGCAGGATGGCGGGGATTTTCGGTCGCATCCCCGAGAAAGGCGGGATCTGCAAAGTACGAGGAAGTTTCAAAAAATGAGATGGCTGATTTTCCAAGGATATTCTTCATGGGCCTTTCTGAAACTGCGAATATCGCGAAATCCCTTATCAAGGAGGGCTGTCCAGCGGACAAAAAAGCCGCTGTCGTCCTATGGGCCGGGAATATTGAAAAACAGAAATTGATCAGATCAAGTCTGCTGAAATTCAGCAAACACGATGTTCCTATTCCAGACAATGATGCGCCAGGACTCTTCATTGTTGGCGATCTTGCCTGTCCTGAAAACATACTGGCTAGCGCGGGGCCACTTGAAAATAGAAGGATTCTTCTCACCTGCAGTGAAGCCCTCATGGACAGGGCCGCCCGCGAAGTCCTCGACTATGGCGGCATTCCGATCAGACTGCCGCTCATCGAACTTACCGCCTCGCAGGAATGGCTTAGACTGGCTCAAGCATCCTGCTTGAGGGAAGTGGCTCAAGCATCCTGCTTGAATGAAGTAGCTCAAGCATCCTGCTTGAGGGAAATGGCTCAAGCATCCTGCTTGAATGAAGTGGCTCAAGCATCCTGCTTGAATGAAGTAGCTCAAGCATCCAGCTTGAGGGAAGTAGCTCAAGCATCCTGCTTGAGGGAAGTGGCTCAAGCATCCTGCTTGA
>CAIQLG010000564.1 GCA_903872565.1 uncultured Lentisphaerota bacterium
AATAATGCATTCATAATTTTCAAAATGCCTTTTTTTATTTCCATTCCAATTCCATGCGTCTTTGCCTTTTCTTAACCCAAAACCAATAATCCACTAATCCAAAAATCCATCAATCCGTCATCCTGTGGGATGACTATGATTTATAATAAGATTCTACTTCAATGTGATTCCTGGGATGATTTCAGCTCTGCCCTGAAACCGCTTGATTTAAAATCAAAAGGCGATGCATACGAAGAGCTTGTTTTTTACTACCTCAAACTCCATCCAGAATATGCTACTAAACTTCAGGATGTCTGGCTTCTAAAAGATGTTCCCCCTGAAATAAGCAAGGAACTCAATCTTCCCCGACAGGACGAAGGTATAGATATATTAGTCCGGACAAAAGATGAAGAATTCTGGGCTGTGCAATGCAAGTATCGAGAAGACGAAACCCATTCGTTGACAAGAAAGGAACTAAGCACTTTTACCGACCTCGCATTTGGGATATCTAAGGGTATATCTCTTGCACTTGTTTGTACCACTGCCGACCGTTTCAGCCGCAAACTTGAACTATATCAAAACAGGATAAGCTATTGTGCCGGTGACAAATGGAGAGACCTCAGCAATGAGTTTTTTGTCCAGCTTCATCAATATCTATCCGGAAAAACATTTCTTCCAAAATCTCTTATCCCTCGAGATCATCAGCATACTGTTATAAAGAATGCGGAGAATCATTTTATCCATCAGAAAAACACACGAGGCAAGATGATAATGCCTTGTGGGACAGGGAAAAGCCTTGCCGCATTTTGGATTGCTGAAAAACTTGATTCCAAGTCAATTCTTGTGGCAGTTCCAAGCCTTTCACTCATACAGCAGACACTTGGAGTCTGGGCCAGGGAATCCTATGCCAACAAAAAGGAAATTCGATGGATTTGCGTATGCAGTGACGAAACTGTACGTGAATTTGAAAAGGATGATATGGCAGTTCTTGTACAGGACTTGGGAGTCCACGTCTATACTGACACCGAAGAAATCACTAATTGGCTTAAGAAAAATAATAAATGCACAACTGTTGTCATCACAACATATCAAAGCGGGAAAACCATATCTGAAGCTTCAAAGAAAGCAGATTTCCAGTTTGATCTCGGAATATTCGATGAAGCCCATAAGACTGCTGGCAGGAAAGACAGTCTGTTCAGCCATCTTCTAAATGATAATAATATTACGATTAAACAGCGAATATTCATGACAGCGACCGAGAGAAGATATCTCGGCTCAAGTGAAGAAATGGCCAGCATGGAGGATCCGGAAATATACGGTGATACCTTCGAAATGTTGTCCTTCAAGTCGGCTGTTGAGCGCACTCCTCCCATATTGAGCGATTATAAAATTGTCACGATTAATGTGGGGCGAGCTGAAGTTATCAGATTGCTGAAAAATAACTTGTATGACCGACCGGATAAAGGGAAATGGGACAAGGACATTGAAGCGGGGATGCTTGCGTCTGCAATAGCTCTTCGCAAAGCCATGCTCAAATATCCCATTAAACACGCAGTCTCTTTTCACAGCAGTATCTCAAGATCAATCGCCTTTAAGGGAACACAGGACATTTTGACAGATGCATTCAAAAATGAATATGGTCTTCTCGACACTTTTCATGTTTCAGGGGCAACACCGACAGCAGTTAGGAAAAAAGAGATTGACTGCTTTGAAAAATCTGATAGGTCTCTGATTACAAACGCAAGATGTCTGACTGAAGGAGTAGATGTTCCTAATATAGACTGCGTTTTATTTGCTGATCCTAGAGGTAGTACTGTTGACATAGTTCAGGCAGTAGGCAGGGCACTTCGTCCCTATCAGGGGAAAGAATACGGCTATGTCATTATTCCAATACTTGTTGATGAAGAAAAAGATTTCGACACAACCCTTGAGGGAACTGCGTTTGAAACATTAATATCAGTATTGAGAGCTCTTGCGGCAAATGATGAACGCATTATCGAATATTTTAGGACAATATCAGGGGGTAAGAGATTGGGAGGCAAAAGTGTTCCTGTTGATATTAACGTTCCTCTTGGTGTCAAAATTGATGCCAATGAATTCATAGAATCCATCGAACTCAAATGCTGGTCTAGATTGGCGAAATTGTCTTGTAGACCATTTGAAGAGGCAAGGGCTTTTGTGCATGAACTGAAGCTTTCCTCAGGAACCGAATGGGATAAATACTGCAAGGGGCAGTTCTCCGGCAAACCACCGAAACCAGAGGATATTCCGGCAACCCCAGAAAGGACATACAAAGAAGAAGGCTGGAAAGGAATGGGTGACTGGCTTGGTACTGGAAGCGTTGCAACTTTCCTTCGTGAATATCGACCTTTCAAGGATGCTCGAGAGTTCGTCTATCAATTGAAACTTGTTTCATTTACAGAATGGCGTCAATACTGTAAGGGAAAGCTCCCCGGCAAATTTCCCAAGCCGGAGGATATTCCTGCCAATCCTAATAAAACCTACAAAGAACAAGGCTGGATTGGTTGGGGCGCCTGGCTGGGGACAGGAACTATTGCGCCAAGGCTTAAGAAATACCGCTCATTCAAGGAAGCCCGTAAATTAGTCCGTGGATTGAAACTCAAAAACCAAAAGGAATGGCTTGCCTTTACCAAAGGGCTTATGCCTCATATAGGTCGGCTACCCGAGGATATTCCGGCATCTCCTAACAATACTTACAAAGACAGAGGATGGAAAGGAATGGGCGACTGGCTGGGGACAGGCTCTATTGCATCAAGTCTTCGTGTTTATAGATCATTTAAACAAGCCCGAGCATTTACCAGGGAACTAAAATTGAAAACCGGTGATGAATGGCGGTTATTCAGTAAAGGCCACCTTGAGGATCGGGGCAAACTGCCCAAAGACATCCCGGCATGTCCAAATCAAACTTACAAAGATAAAGGGTGGAAAGGAATGAGTGACTGGTTGGGTACTGGTAACGTGTCTAATGCTCTGCGAGAATACCGTCTCTTCGAGGATGCTCGCAAGTTCGTTCACGGATTAAAACTTGGAAGTCAGTATGAATGGCGTCAATATTGCAAGGGAAAACTTCCCGGCAAACCGCCAAAGCCAGACGACATTTCAGCAAGCCCCGATAAAACCTATAAAGATAAAGGCTGGAAAGGCATGAAAGACTGGCTCGGAACTAATAAATGGAAAATAAAATCGAAATTTGTAATTAGGCTGTAGAGTAGTAATCTTTCAGCCACCGACAAGGAGATTGACCGCATGGTATATGAATTGTGCGGGTTGAACGCCGACGAAATAAAGATTGTAGAGGGGGAGAATTAGAGTATTTCGGATTTTGGATTGAAATATGGGTTGAATCAAGGCATTGTTATGTGAGGTTATTCTTCTGAAAAGCTATAGAATGGAATTGATGTTTATTTCGGGCTTACAGCCTTCTTGTGTGTTCGGCGATTTGCGTCCCAGGGCGATGCCCTGGGCTGTGGGATTTCGGGGTTTTACCCCTTTGAATTTGTAGGGATATAGATGTAGATTTTTATATCAGGAAAATATAGGAGGGCTGAAAGCCTGTAATTCCACAGCCCCAGGTGAAGCCTGGGGTGGGGGTTACAACGGTGCCAATAAAAAACAGGGGAGAAACCCCGGAATAAAAAAATGTCGCAATCATTATCACAATTATATACGCACATAGTGTTTCATGTGAATTTTTCCGACGGGATAACAATTCCGGAAAAATTACAGTCTGTATTGCACGCATACCTGGCGACAGTATGCAATAATCACGATTCCCCATCCATATTGATTGGTGGAACAAATGACCATGTGCATATTTTAAACCGTATTTCCAAAAATATTGCTCCTGTAAAATTGATTGAGGAGATCAAAACCGATTCATCGAGATGGATGAAAACACAGGCACAGGATTACGGTCTGATGTTGAGCAAATTTTCATGGCAGAAAGGATATGGTATTTTCTCTGTTAGTTCATCACATGTGGAAGTGGTGAGAAATTACATAGCCAACCAAGTTGAACATCATAAGAAGCGGAGTTTCAAGGAAGAATATATTTTGTTCCTGGAAAAACATGGAGTTGAATATGATGAAAAATATTTGTGGAACTGATCTTTATTTCGGGCTTACAGCCCTTTTGTGTGTTCGGGACTTGTTCCCTGGGCGGTGCCCAGGGCTGTGGAATTGCAGGGTTTCACCCCTCAAGATGCCAGCTCGAAGCCACGGACAAGGAAATAGACCGCCTGGTATATGAATTGTATGGCTTGACTACTCTCAGATTGGTATTGGCACTAAACATATTCCAGAACTTATTGCAATGGTTTCGGATGCCAAGTTAAACATGGGAGATCCTGAATCTGATGATGTATGGGCACCTCTGCATGCTTGGCGGGCGCTGGCGCAGATGAAAGCTGTAGAAGCGATTGATCCATTGTTAGCTCAACTCCATTTAATTGACGATATTAACGATGACTGGCTAAACGATGATTTCCCGACAGTGTTCGGCATGATTGGTGTTCCAGCGGTTGAGCCTCTTGCGGGTTATGTCGGAAGTATCGAGAAACCTCTATTTGCCAAAATATGCGCCATTGAGTGCTTGGAAAAGATAGCCACAATAGAACCGTCAATCAGAAACAGAGTTGTTGAAATCCTGACCGCTCATCTTCGGAATCATGCGAAACAGAATTCCACCTTGAATGCATTTCTTATTGCGAGTCTTACAGGGCTTGATGCGGTCGAATCTCTTAACGAAATCAGAGACGCATATTTATCAGACGATATTGATTTGGATGTAATGGGCGACATTGAAGATGCTGAAATAGCTCTTGGCTTGCGCCCTAAACGTCAAGATATGTTTGATGAATTGGATTTCCCCTACGACATTTTTGATTTTGAGAATCAAAATTCTGAGATTAGCGATGAAGTGCCATTCGTAAATCTCAACCATAAGCCTGGGCGGAACGAGCCATGTCCCTGCGGAAGTTGGAAAAAATACAAGAAATGTTGTCTTAAATAAACATGAAGGTAAATGAAATTTATGGACACAGATTATTTGACGGAAGAAGCGTATGATGTTCTGATTCGTGATTCTTATGAAGTCTCGGACATTTTGGGGGCGGAAATAGCTGCCATGTCAATGGAATATGAAGATGAGCCAGAATATATTGAAGGCGCAAAAAAGCACATTCGAGGAATTATCAGGGATACTGAAGATTATCTTGACGGCTGGAATTTGCTTGATGAAATTGATTCCAAAGAATTCAGGAAGAAATTGCGTGGCCTACTTGAGAAAATAACAGCGCTGCAAAATATCCCTTATGAAAAAAGGAAACAATCTGAATGAGAAAGATATGGATCCAATAAAAAAATATATCGAAATTGAGGGCGGGCGGCTTTCGCCGTATTTCTTGCCGTCGGTATCATTCTCCGCATCTTCGTTGCATTTGTAGAGGGATCGGCGCCGCACTATGAATATCCTGTCGGGATGGATGAGGTGAACTATCTCGAACTCGCCTCGAACACGATGGAATTCAAGACCTATGGCGCCTGGTCGGAAAGTTTTTTCACAGGATTAGCTTGAAAATACTGATATCAGGCTGTAATTGTGTAAGAAATAGAAGGTAATATATCTTACACAATTAAAGGATATTATTATATGCATAGTATTCATAGCAAGATACTTGGCAGAATATATGGGCATGGCAGAGGTTGGGTCTTTACCCAAAAAGATTTTTCCGATCTTGGAAGCCGCCAAGCCATAGACGTTTCACTGCATCGTCTGTGCCGCGGGGAAAAGATACGCTGCATTTGCCGGGGCATTTATGGTTATCCTGAGTACAGTGAATTCCTAGGTAAGTATATTAGCCCCGACTTTGGCATGGTTTCAGATGCAATTTCCCGTAAATATGGCTGGCGCACCTGTCCCAATGGAGAAACTGCGTTAAATATTCTTGGTATGTCCACACAGCTTCCCGCAAAAATAGTATATTTGAGCGACGGTCCGACAAAAAATTTTAAAATAGGCAATCAAGTAATTTCTTTTAAAAACACATCGCTTCGTGATCTGCAAATAAAAAATCGGATGAGCGCAATAGTAGTTCAAGCATTGAAGTCATTAGGGGCGGAACATATTGAAAAAGAGATTATAGGCAAATTCAGAAAGCGGCTGAAGGGAACGGATAAGAAAAAACTCTTGAAGGAATCAAAATATCTTGCCGACTGGATTTACGAGGCGATTAAGAAAATTTGCGATGGAGATGAAAATGGATGAGATCGCCAAACTTTCAAAAAAGGAACGAGAGCTTCTTTTTAGAGAAACTGCTTCAATAAAAGGTGTGGCACCTGAAATAGTTGAGAAGGATTTCTGGGTATGTTGGACATTGAAGCAGCTTTTCAGCCTGCCATCAATTAAAGAGCATATTGTTTTCAAAGGCGGGACAACACTTTCAAAAGTGTTTGGAGTTATTGAAAGATTTTCAGAGGACATTGACTTGATTATGGACTGGCGTTTGATTGGTCTTGACAAGGAGCCCTATATTCATCGTACAAGAACACAGCAGGAGAGATTCAACGAAAAGACCAACGAAGAAGCGGCGGAGTATATTAAGAATTCGATATTACCTTTGCTTGACAATGTTCTTCCCTGTAAATGCAAAAACATATCGGTTTCATTACACAATGACAACAAATGGGGACTGAATGTAAAATGTGAGGAAGTTTTCCGAGAGAATTACATTCGCCCCGAAGTTTTGCTGGAAATAGATCCGCTTGGAAGCTGGATACCAAATGATGAGTATAAGATCAAGCCATATTGCGCTGAGATATTTCCGGATAAATTCAAGCTGAACGAATGTATTGTACGGGCGGTGAAAATTGAAAGGACATTCTGGGAAAAGATCACTATCCTTCATCAGGAGGCGCACAGGTCTGATAAAAAGAATATATCTGCAAGGTATTCGCGCCACTACTATGATGTTTTTAGGATGAAACTGCTGGGGATTGAAAAGACGGCCTTTAAAGACATTGGATTGCTTGATAGTGTAAGAGTGTTCAAGCAGAAATTTTATCCTTGCAGTTGGGCGAAGTATGAGAATGCCAAGCCGGGAACGATGAAGCTTCTTCCATTTTCAAATAAGCATTTGAAGGAGCTTAGAGACGATTACAGCAGGATGAAGGTCATGATTTTCGGTGAATACCCGAAATTTGATGCCGTCATACAGGAAATGAAGGTGTTGGAAGACGAGATCAACAATTTGAAGTCGAAATGAAGTCGCCTTCTGTCAATTTTCATATTTCAAAAAGATAAAAAATTTTGGCAGGATTTTATGTATTCAATAAAAAGATTTATCGAGAATGAGAGCGGGCGGCTTCTCGCTGTCTTTCTTGCCGTCGGTATCATTCTCCGCATATTTGTCGCATTTGCAGGAGGAACTGCTCCGCACTATGAATATCCTGTCGGGATGGATGAGGTGAACTATCTCGAACTCGCCTCGAACACGATGGAATTCAAGACCTATGGCGCCTGGTCGGAGAGTTTTTTCACCCGTTCGACCCGATCCCCTGTCTATCCTGCGATTCTCGCATCTACGAGACTGTTTACAGAGAACACGCCGCTGGCGGGTCACATTTTAAATCTTCTCCTCGACATAATGAATATTTTTCTTGTATGGCGGCTGGCTCTCATCCTGTATGGAAGAACTGCCGCATTTTTCGCCGGTGCCGGATATGCAGTCTTTGGCCCGGCCATGTTTTATATGCATTTCATAACATCCGATACCTTGTCCGTCTTCCTCTTCCTTTTTCTCTGCATTTCCATTGCCCTGGCAAAATACTCATATCTGAAAAGTGTATTATTGACAGTTCCTGCCAGCGCGCTCATGATACACACCAAGCCCGCATTTCTGCTTGTTATTCCATTTGTGTGTCTGGCTTATTATCTTTATCTCAAGGGCTTCGCACCTTTCATACGCCGTCTTGCGGCGAGTATTCTCCCGGGAGTGATTGTCCTCCTTCTATGCATCCCCTGGACTCTCAGAAACTACAGTATCCACAAGTCGTTCGTTCCTGTATGCACGGTGGCAGGCTGGCATCTGTACGACACGGTGCTAGATTTAAAAGATCTCAGTCCCGAACCTCTTATGAATTTCATTTATTCTCCGGAGCGCTCCTCGTATACCGAGACAGACTACTACAACGAGGGGATGGCCTGTGTCCATGAAAAATTCCTGAAGAATCCCTTTAAGTCTCCTTTCTACGGTTTTATCAGGCTTCTGGGTTTCTGGCTGCCACAAGAGCCTTATATAAGGATATTTCTGCCTTATGCATATCTGATGCCTCTTTGGATGAACGGCTCATTTTTCATTCCGCTTCCGGACTTCGAAGGAGTAATCTATGTTTTTTCGATTCTTCTGATGATCTCATTTTTCCTACATGGAAGAAGTCTCTTCAGAAAGGAGATCGGAGCCTGGTTTGCGGGAAGCCGCGAAATTATCACAATCACCTTTGCATATCTGATTTCATACTCGTTCGGGTTTCCGATGATACAGTACCGCTTTGTTGCGGAGCCGGTTCTGATTGTTCTTGGCGCAGGTCTTATTTCATCTTTCTTCTTCCCGTCCGCAATAGATAAAACGGCAGGCCGACTCTTCAATATCCTTTATCCAATATTGATCATCTTTATTGTAATTATTTCTTTTACCATAAGCTTCGGAGTGAAAAGTAATTCCTTCCCCTATCCCAATAAAGAGCCGGATGGAGTCTGGGATTTCGCTTCTTTGCACAAGTTTCAGCGACTGAATTTAGGGAACCTGCCTGCAGATGCGAAAATCGCAGAATCAGGAGTGGTTAAATATTTGAAAAACAGCCTTGAATTCAGGGCGGACAAAAACTTTGCAGAGAAATGCGAAGGCTCGACCGTGGCAAAACTTTATGTGGGCTTATATGATCCGAGGGCGCCTATGGGAACGGGAGATCTGAAACTGAACTTTCCGGGCGAAGCAGTACCGGGGAACGGCGATAAGATAATAGTTCGCGGATGCACGGGGAAAGGCCTCTATAAGGACATTATTGTAGACGTGGAGAACTGGGAGAGCCTCGAGAAATGATCCTTGACCCTGAAAATGCAAAAGTGAAGATTGCGGCACCAAAATGGATACTTGGTTCACGTGTAGCGGAACTTTTCTTCGCGACAGGCATTCCGGTGACAGGTTTCGCGCTCGCCGCTAAAAATGTAGCCACACTTGATAATTTCATCTGGTTCTATCCAGTTACGCTTCTTGCCGGCTGGCATGTTCTTGCAGTCAACGATCTTTTTTTCAGCGACAAGAATTTTCCAGGAAGAGATAAACTGCTTTCTACTGCATTTTTTCTTCCCATTTTCTTCGTCCCGGTGGTAGTAGCACTGATCCTGCTTCAGATCGGCAATGGGAGTTTTGTAGCCGCCATCGTGCTTACAGTCATCAACTGGGACATTTATTCTGTCTGGGGGAAGAGGCGCTGGCTCAGCGGGCTTTTACACAACTCGCTTGCAGGCGCATTTCATTTCAGCATAGGGCTGACGGCGGTCGGATGCCCGATTTTCTGCGAATTTCGCGCCGAGACGATTTTTTTTGCGCTCGCAATGAGCGGTGCGGTTATGCATCACGACGCATCGCATTCTGTGGAGGATTCCATGCGCAAATACAAGACCGGTGCGGTTGTGTTCGGACGTGAACGGTGGTGGAAACTTGCAGTTGTTCCGATGTTTTTTTGCCTTCAGACGCTGTTCTATTGCGACAAACTCTTCTCGATGGTCTTCACCTTCTCCCTTATCGTATACTCAATATCATATATAATATTCATTTTCTTGTCATCTTATGGAGATCCCGCAAGGCGATACAGCCTTTTCCGTGGCTTATGCAGAGCAATATTTGCACTCGGAGGCCTTGTCTTCATTGCCCTATCTATCCTCAGACTTCTTCAATTATGACGATTGAAAACCCGGTTTATTGTAATGCGTCACTCTAATGTTTCTCTGCTATCGGTGGAGGGTCGGGTTCCACCCCGACCGCGAGTGGACGGCGTGGAAGCCGTCCTTCGTGCGCCTGTGGGCGCACATCATAGGGAGGTGAAAGTCCTCTCCGGACATACGAGCTCCGGTCCGTATCTGAACGTAACTGCGTCACAGCGATGTGGGGTGGAGAGCAATGGGAAGAGAACTGGCAGTCCGCAGACATCGAAAACGATTCGGCCAGATGACACGACGAGTCTGCGAGGGAATGACGAAGTCCAGAGGCATCTGAAGATGCCATGGTCACAGAGTTGAGGGGTATCGTGTTAAAACCCACATTCCTCACTTTTTTTGAGCGGTTTTTTGCCGAATTATTGGTTCGCACATGCTGTTTAACTCGGTGAATACCTTTTCATCCACTCCAAGGGCTTTCAGGTAAGGTGGTATCTCCCTGCGCAACCCTTTTGGTATCAATCTCCGGTTCCCGATCTTTATCACATTGATGTTGATGAATTTGGTGGACATCATGAATGCTGTTGGTCGATCCGTCATCTTTTTGTCCCATCCAGGCAGTTTATTTCCGGTATTCTCCACATATGTCCGCAAGGATCTTTCCATCAGCCTCCATATCACCAGCGAGATTATTAGAATCATTCCAAGTGCTTCTATTCTGGAAGGCTTTTTTAAGAATAGGTCGTTGACAACAAGCGGATCCTTCAGGAACCCAAAATCACTTTCCACCCCATATTGTCCCTTGTAGGTGAGCAGAACTTTTTTCCCATCCATGGAATTCTCGCCACTTTCCGGGGCGTTTGTAAGCAATACGAAACAGCCGGCCAGCTCCCGCTCACGCGCCACGGCCTTCCCGTCTAATTCAATATTGAAGGCCAACACATATTCCTGTCTTGTCTTTCTTGGGGTGTCTTTGGGCGGTCTGCCCCTTGTCGGCAGTTCCTCCGCAGAAACCGTCACTGTGACCTTGTGCAGCTTTCCCGAAAGTTTCTCAGCCCGCGCCGCCGCCGCGTCCGCATCGGCCCTGCAGAAGAATCTACATGGATGGGCGGATGTTTCTTTTAGGATGTCGCTGTGCGACTTCCTGATGTTTTTTTCCAGTTTCTTCTGCCGGCGTTTGTCATGTGAATTTGAATGCACGACCACGGCACGGTACTTTTTCCCGTACAGGACGACTGACTTTTTCATGATTTTATAAACCGCACACGGCCTGTTCTTTCCTGAGGTGTTTTCCGCCAGACAACCAAGGGGAGTCCATGTTCCGCCGTCCACGGCTTCGGCGATGACACGCGAGCATTCCGAATAAGTTGCCGGCAACCTTGTCACAAAGAGATTCCCCAAAATCTGTCTCAGGTTATTTTCCGTTACCATGGCCGAATCGGCCACGTACACGGAAGCACCGGAACCCAATCCGTGCCTCGCCATGATCGCACTTATGTCGGGGAGGATCTTGTTGTTTGAATTTTTATCCGATGAGTTCCCGTCGAGAGTCCGCCCGAAAATAGGGACACCGCGCTCGACGCAGAGCAATTCAGTCATGAACTGTTTCAATCCGGGCTGCCCGTCCTTGCTGTGCCCGTGCGTGACAACAGGTCCGGGCGGTGGCGTGGCTTCCTCGCATTCACGGTAGTCGCCCCAGACATTGGTTGAGGTCGTATCGTAACTCACCACCGAAAGGTCTATGGCGAAGCAGCGGACGGCTTGAATGCCCAGCTCCGTCAGTATTCTTGAAGCACCGGCATCAAATACGGCATCCATCGCCCTTGCCACATTGGTGTCTGAAAAGGAATGCGGTGAAAGATTTTGTCCCACAAGCAATTCTATATCCTCTCCGGCCATGAACTCCTCGAGCCTGTAGAGGGGATTGCGACCGGTCAGTGTGTCAAGTACCATTGCGGTGACTATTGCGCCCGGACTTGTCCTCATCCGCGACTGTGCCATATCGTTCACCAGCTCAGCCAGTCCCAGCTTGCGGCAATACGCGGCTGGAACAGGCAGATGTGTATGGCTGTAAAACTCGGCGGAATCAAGGATTTCCAACTCACGTGCGCTCAAATCCTCAGTCATCTTTATCCTCCTTGAACAGCTGAAGGTTCAACATGGTAATCCTGGAGACAATCTCCTGGAGCCGACGGTATTGCTTTAGGCCGGACATGGCTTCGACGACTTTTTTGTTCGGAATATATTTTTGTCTCTGCTTCCCATCGACATTAATTACAAGACACCGCACTGGACCATGCCGATCTCCCTGATGGCATTTGCAGTTCGGACGGGAGCACACAGTGTAGCGCTCCACTAGCGAGCCGTGCAGAATGCCTTGCAAAGAGGCAAGCTCTACAAGGAGACCGGAACGTTCTTTAATAAGTTTTTTTCGTATATTGCTTGACATAATTATAATATCGTATATAATATATGATATACAAGACAAGAAAAAGAAAAAACAATAAAAAATAAAATACGGGAAATGTGGCTCAAAAAAAGTGAGGAATGTGGG
>CAIQLG010000565.1 GCA_903872565.1 uncultured Lentisphaerota bacterium
AAAGTCAGGCTGAATCGCCTGACAAAAAAAACAGAAAAACAAAATATCATGACCAGAAAATTCTGCCAACGCCTAGACAGGCGTGGCAAATTTTGAACGTTCGCAACCATATGAAAACAAAAGATGAATTTGATTTTAGCGCACAGTCCTCCATGTCCTCGATTGGTGATCATGTCCTCAATGTCCTTTTTGTCCTCGTGCGCCGTTTTTAAGAGAGGACATAGAAGACGATGAGGACGGCAAACAGAGGACAAAGGGGACAGACGACGGCGCAGATACCAGATTTTGGAAACGATAAAACAAAATGCGAACCAGGAAAATTCCGCCAGTGTCATTGTTTTGCGGGAACTGACGGTCTTTTGTGGTTATCGAAGTGATCAAGCACTTTGTCTTCCAGCCCTTTGACAATATTGTCGTCATGGGATCCGCCCGGAACAACGACGAAGTCCGGATTCGCCCCTGCGGCGCGCATTTTTCCCACAAAGATTTGCGAATAGAGCAACGGCACAGTTGGATCTTTATCGCCGTGAACGATCAGTATAGGAATTGATTTCAATCGTTCGACATAGTTGATCCCGGAGCGTTCGCGGTACACATCCGGTTTCTCGTCTGGAGTGCCTCCGAACGCAGACGATATGGATTGGTGATAATTGCCGGCCCTGTAAAACCGTTCAAGATCGCTCACCCCGAAAAAATCACAGACGGCCGCCACTTTGTCCGCATGTCTGCCTGAAAACACCAACGCCCCACCACCCCCCATGGAACCGCCTAGGATATAAATCCGGTCAGCGTCAATGGATAGACGGCTTTGAATATGCTCAAGACATTCCAAGACAATCTTCTCGGCCACTTCATTCATCCAGGTGTCGCTGCCGTAGCCTGGCATGACTATGACATAACCTCTTGCCAAGGCTTTCTGGCGCAACAAGGAAAATCCTCCCGTAAACACGCCGCCAGCAACACTCGTCATGCCGCGCCCTGTGAAATTGACAATTAACGGATATTTTTTCTCCGTCTGATAATTAGGTGGAATTACCAGATACCCCTCATGCTCACCAAAGTGAAATACCCCATCCACAGGCAGTCCTGCGATCATTTTTGCCTTATCAGTTTGCCCAGGTACCAGAGGCTTCGCTTTCTCATCGGTGCCGCTGGCGGGATCACCGGCTTTCAACGAAATTGACACTGCCGAAAAAATCATCAACGCCATTAAACATCTCATTGCCTGCTCCTATTGTTATACATTTCTTTGTAAATATTCAGTAAAGTATGCATCAAATTAACCTTCCCTAATAAATTTTCAAGAAATTTTCAAAAAACCCCAATTATTGCTTGCATTTCGCTTTTACGGGCATATTGTGTGTGGTAATACGCACAATATTAACAAATCCGGGAAAGGTGGCAAAAATGAAAAAGGTCGAAAGGCTGAAGGCGAAGCTGATTGAAAATCTGGATTTTCTATCTGGGTCGGTGGTGATGTACCGTTCGAAATGCGGAAAGAACTGCGTCTGCAATAACGGGATGAAGCATGTCTGCCATTATCTGAGCGCCAAGAAGGAAGGCAGGACGAGGAATCTTTATCTTCCTCCTGGTGCCGTGGACGAAGCGAAGAAGATGACCGAGAAGCACAAGAAGATAAAAGCACTTTTGCTGGAGATAGGGCAGCTCAACTACGAGACTCTGAAGGAACGGCACCTGACAAAAGGCCGATAGGAGCTGAGCCATAATAGCTGTCACGGAAAATCCTGCAGGTGGGGAATTGGAGCGGCTACGGCTCGAGAACGAGCAGTTGCGTCGCATCTTTGCGGATGCGTCACCGGAGTTCGAAAAGCGGAACCTGAGGATTTCCTCGCTCGAAGAAGAGCTTAGGGTTGAGA
>CAIQLG010000566.1 GCA_903872565.1 uncultured Lentisphaerota bacterium
CTTTGGCGATCAACTCAATGGAGAGCGGTACAGGTTGGCTGACCGGAAGTTCGGCACTGGGAGTTGCTCCTGGCGTGTCGGTCAAGAAGCGGAATTCACGAATCGTAACAGCGTCGAAATGGAAAGGATCGTCGGACACGGCATAGGCCGCGCGGAACCCGGCCAGCTCAGGCCCATAGTCGTTGAACCAGAGAACGTAGCGTCCGCCCAGCGGGTGTAGCGAACACGACTCGGCAGCAGCGCCGTTCGGGATGTGCAACAGGTCGGGGAGCGGTTCCCACAAAACCATGTCCCGGCTCGCACAAGCCGAGACCCGTGCACCGCCATGTCCGGTGTACAGCAAGACGGCCTTGTCTCCGTGGTCGAAGACGAAGGGATCCCTGCCGACGGCACAGCGAATTGGCCCATGCGGCCAACGCGTCCAGTGTTGAAGATCGGCTGAGGTGGCATAGGAAATAAAGGTTTCGCCCTGCCCGTTCCCCATGTAGAACATGTAGTAGAGGCCGGCACGTCGATACACGAAAGGGGCCCAGACGTGCTCGCTCTCCCACGGGCGATCCCCTACCGCCAGAGGCATGGGATGCCGGATCCAGCGGCAATAGTCCGAGGTGCTGGCATGGCCGAAGGAAATTTCGTTCCCCGTAATCCAGCAAACTTCTCCCGGACGTCCGTCAATATGGAAGAGGTGCAACCGCCCTTCCGCCATGACAACACCGAAGTCCTTGACGTAGCCGCCGGGCGGCGTGTATCCCGTCAAAAGAAAATGCTTTTCTGGAAAATGGTAGTCCTCAGCCACGTCGTGCAACCGACACCCGGGTCTGATTCCAAACTGCTTTGAAAGCGTCTCGGTTTGTTCCTTGTTCCACATCATAGTTTCTCTTTTCCTCCGGTCGAACGGCAGAGCTCAACGGCGGCGGTTAGCCGTTCGCTGAAGTGATTTGTTCGCATTTCGCATATAAAGTTTCAGGAGCAATATCCACCTCCTTGTTCCAGACAATGGTGCCCAAGGACTTGGAGACCTTAAAATTTCTAAAAAAAGACAAATCTGAAAACTTGGAGAACACACCGCCTTTTTGTGGATATTGTGATAAATCAACAATGCCTGAATATCCATTTTCGAATTCAATTTTAAGTTTGTATCCTTCGAGATAGTCCGCTTTGATTACATCATAAAGCATTTTTTTTGCTCCTAAATGAGAGGCTCAATTTTTTCCGGCGGTTTATTTGATTTAGCCAATTCCCAATCTTTCATCAATTCCTCTTTATGCAAAGAAGCCCATTCGACAACGAGCCCCAATGCTCGTGGAGAGATTTTCCCTTCCAAAACCCTAAGTGTCTGTATTTCGATTGAAACCTTCTTTCCCCCATACCTCGCATGAAAATTTTGCCGCCGCCTTCCTGGCGGTCAGCAAAATTTTTCTGGTTCTGCGCCCTTTTTTTAGATACTCTTCACAATGCGGTCTTCGCCAATAGCTGACGGATACGTGGAAGAAGTTTGTTGGGAACTTCTATAAAGGTTGCGGTCCGTTCTTTCCAGGCGGCCTTATCTTCAGACAATGCTTCATCTTCGGTTTGATTTTCATAATGGGCAATTACTTTTTTGACACGATTTTCATCCCAATCCTTCGGAATTTGATTCTTTTTCATTGTTTTGGTCTCCTCTTGGATCTTTGTCTATATGCTTTCAAAGGTTTTCCTGTCAGTTCATATGCAGTAATGACAAAAATACTGTTCGGTTCCGGATCAGGAACGTAGATCACCCGGAGATAACGACCAGAATGGGTTTGTCCAATCGCGACGCGGGCACCATCTGCTCCTGGACGATCCTCTCCAGGTTTAAACAATACATCCTCAACCTCCTCATTCCGTACATAATGGTTTTCAATGTGCGGTCGATCAGTCTGCGGATCAATATAGAAACGAATATTCATGATTTGTAAGATAATCCGATTCCATCAATTGTCAATTTTACAGAATCGAGTAGCCGGGGATGTCTCCATCCCCTAGCTCTCACACCACCGGACATACGGTTCCGTATCACGGCGGTTCCTAATTTGATGTTTTTCGCAATATCCTAAGATTGTCCTCAAAATTGAGCAGTCTTTGATCTTGCGGGTCGGAATTCGCCTCCATCCATGGACATCCCTCGGCACCGCCTTCATCCTCTCCCGGATTCCGTCCAGTACCCGCCGATGCGGCGCAGTTTTTGCTGCCTTCTGCCTTTCGGGGTGTTCGCACGATGGAAAATTCCTTCCTCTGTCAGGTTCTGGCCTTCGGCGTTTGTGAGCCCGTCCGGTTTTCACAGTTTGCGGGGTTGCCCCCTCCGGCTCGTTGCACCGCCTACTACGCCTTCTGCTGACTTCTCACACCGGTTCCCGAAGCCTCCCGGCTCCGGCAGCTATATGCACAATGTGAGATCTCCCCGGGTAATGCGACACTACTTTCACGCTTATGCCCGCCGCATTTACGCTGATGCCTTCCGTTCAGGCATTGGACTTTCAAGTGACGTGACTTCTCATCCGGCATCCTTCGCCTCTTATGCGGTTTCTGTTCGTCGGGCCAGCGCTTTGCTACGGGCTTCCTTCAGACCCCGCCTCGCGGCGACGCCCTTGCCTTTCGCTATCATTTCCCGCTGACGGGTATGAAAGGGACTTCCATGCCATGTCGTATGATATGGTCACCCTTCAGTAGTGCGCCATGCCGGGCGCACACGGTCAAAATTTGCCGCCGCGCCCCTCGCGGTCGGCAAAATTTTCTGGTTCTGCGACATTTCAGGATGCCCACTTAAGAGCTAACCTCTTGCCTGAATGAGCACATTCCGTCAGATAGAGATTTATTAGATTCTGGTAGGGAACACCAGTTTCTCTTGCTAACGACTTGAAGTATGTGACGGCATCCGTGTTGAGACGGAGAGTCACCTGCTTCTTGAGATGTTTGGCATATGGATTCCTAATCGAATCTGAAAAATCGTATTCTTTTCTCATAAAAATCCTCCATATTGTTTGCGTTCTGTCCGGGTCGCCTTGCGAGCCGAAATTATTCTTACCACTGTATCATCTTGCCGGTAGGCATGTGCAACAAGAAGCAAGCAAAGCTTGGCACTGAAGCCAAGCAGGATGAATCGATCTTCGTCTTGCGAATGATCAGGATCGTGTTTCAACCTGGCGTTCTCATCTGCAAATGCAGTGGTGGCCTCATCGAAGGAGATACCATGCTTGCGCTGGTTCTCCACATCCTTCCGGTCATCCCATGTAAATTTTAACACATCCATAATTATATTATATTGCTTATCGCATTACAATTCAAGGAGATTTGTCAATTATTTTCTTGCATAACGTTTAAAATTTGCCACGCCTGTCTGGGCGTTGGCAAAATTTTCTGGTTATGATATTTTGTTTTTCTGTTTTTTTTGTCAGGCGATTCAGCCTGACTTTGGACTGCGGCACCCCTGTGCCGCTTTGCTTTTACAGCGGAGCTGTTCATTTATTACACTTAAAGTGCA
>CAIQLG010000567.1 GCA_903872565.1 uncultured Lentisphaerota bacterium
ATGCTTGTCCACTTGAATGACGCGGAGTTCATCTACCCTGGCACGGAGTTGCGAATGGTCTACAAGATGCTCGCACCGGCATCGTCCGGTGACTGAAAACCATACAACCTCTTTTTCCACGAATCAAGAAGTCTGAAGGTGGCTGAAGGTGGGATGGGGATCATCCTCCAGGCAAGGGACAAGAAGCTCCGCCGCCGCGTCGCGATGAAAATGTTCAAGGAGCAGGTTCTCGCTATGGACGGGGATCTGCTGCGCTTCATCGAGGAGGCGCAGATAATGGGGCAGTTGGAACATCCGAACATCGTACCGGTCCATGATCTTGGCATGGACCCTGATGGAAAAGTCTTCTACACGATGAAATTCGTAAATGGAGTGACGCTTGGCGCCATACTTGACGGGATACGGGACAGGGACAGTAACATCTCTTCCCAGTTTTCATTTGGCCACCTGTTGGGCATTTTCAGTAAGATCTGTGACGCAATGGAATTTGCGCATAGCAGGAACGTCGTCCATCGGGACTTGAAGCCTGAAAATGTGATGGTCGGTGAGCATGGTGAAGTACAAGTCATGGACTGGGGGATCTCCAAGATTCTTGGAAGGGAAAGCATGCACAAGGCGAGTAAGCAGGCTCCCGCCTCCAATCAGACAGGAATTGACTCGCTGCGTTCCGGGAGCAATGCCATCTATGAAATGATGACCATTGATGGCCAGATTCTTGGAACGCCAAACTTCATGTCTCCGGAACAGGCCATGGGCAAACTCTCCGAAATAGACACCCGCTCGGACATATATTCGCTTGGCGCGATCCTATATCAGATATTGACGCTGCGCACCCCAGTCGAGGGAGAAGACGCATACGACATCGTCCATAAGGTGGCGAAAGGAAATATCTCATCCCTGAAAAGCAGGGGAATCAATCTGTTTTCAAGGGAATTCTGGGGCGGAGTAGTTAAAGATGAAAAATGTTTCCACCACATCCCTGGCGGACAGATCCCGTCCTCCCTTTCCTCCATTGCGATGAAGGCGCTGGCTATGGAGAAGGACGACCGCTACCAGTCGGTGAAGGCGCTGCAAAAGGACATCGAGGACTACCAGGGAGGATTTGCGACCTCTGCGGAGGATGCCGGGCATTTCCGGCAGATTATCCTCTTCATCGGGAGGAACAAGTGGTTTGTGCTTATCGGCATGTCATTGCTGCTGGCGTTACTGATACTGGTGATTGCGCTGCTGGAGGAGGCACACGAGCAATATGACAGCAGGAGGCAGCACAATGCACCGGGGGCAGCCAATGCTGGAAATGGATCCGCTGGCATTGGTGCGGGAGAGCAGTAGACTGGACATGCCTAGATGGACATTTTCTTGAGGCGTATGGAACACGGCGACTCTGCTGGAAAAAGCGCTCGAAGATGCCAAAACCGCAGACTTCAGGCGGGGAGCTGATGCAATTGAAACCTGTTACATGTATATTGCCGGATTAAAAATTAAACCGTCGGCCTATGCTGACCAAATACAAGGAGGTTTAAGGATGTATGCGAAAACAGCGGCTCTGCTGGCAACGGTGTTTGCGGTGTTCATGCTGGGGAATCTTGCGGCCAACTGCTTTGCAGCGGACGAGGCCGGAACGCAAGATCTCTCAAAGGCTCTGGCGCAGGCCAAGCTCTTCGCGGAGTTTACCGATGAGGAAAGGGATTTGCTCAAACCGGCGGCCGCCCTCCGCCACGGCAAGGATGGGGAACGCATAATCGTCCAGGGAGAGACCCTGGACAGGATGTTCATTGTCATTGAAGGGCAGACCGAGATCTGGATCAAGGGTAAACGCATAGCTACCTACTCCGGGCAGGCACTCGTCGGGGAATTCGAGTTTCTCGACATGGGATCCGCCACCGCCGATGTGATCCTCGCCAAGAGAGCCGATCTGATAGAGCTGAACTATGCGAAGCTCAACAACCTCATTGAAAAGCAGCCGCGGCTGGGCTGCAAGCTTATGCGCGGGATCGCAAAGATCGAAATCCAGCGCATTATTGAGAACGATAAGAAATAAAGTTCAAAGCAAAATACGATGGGCCAAATGTGGGCTTCATTGTGGCAAAAATCGTTTCCGGCGGCCAGACCGGAGCTGACTACATCCGCTCGCCAGAAAGATCGCCGATGGAGCAAGGAGCGTGAATAAGGCGTCTGAGGATTGTTTCGACATGGTGGTTTCAAATAATTCTATTAAAACGCATATCTGGAGGAGGTAGCTATGTTGCCATTTGAAATAGCCATTTTTGCGGTCGCTGCGCTTTTCATCTATTTCTACTTTTCTGTCTGGCGGATCAGGGGCGCGGCAAGAAGAATATTGGAAAATGTCAGGAAGAACTTCCCCCGTGAATGCAATATCCGTGTCATCGGTACCGAGTCGATCCCCGGCGATACGGCGGAAAACTACGCCGAGGCGAGGACCGCCGTCGAGGGACTGGGCTTCAAGTTCGTATGCTTTGCCGAGGACGAGACCTTTACGAGGGCGAACGGCATTATGGTTCCGTTCCAGTATTTCAGAGACGAGGACGAAGCTGTGCGGCGCGGCCTGTAGAGCAGTTCCGCAGAAATATCTGTATTTTTCATACTTAAAGGAGTACCTATGACTGACAAAGACGACAGGCGGCAGCGTTCCATACTGCGGAGAATCGCCAGAAGAGCGATGATCGGCAGAGGACTTCTTCCGGATTTTTCTCCCAGAGTTCTTGCCGAACTCGGCAAAATCAGAGGACCTGCGCCCCAGACCGATCCGCCCTCCCGAGATCTCAGGAACCTCGTCTGGTGCTCGATAGACAACGACGACTCCCGCGATCTGGACCAGCTTACATTCGCGGAAACATTGTCCGGCGGAAACGTCAAAGTGCTTGTCGCCGTCGCCGATGTGGACGCCGTTGTCGGAAAGACGTCGGAGATCGACTCCCATGCCCAGCACAACACCACGTCGGTATATACCGCAGCCGAAATATTTCCGATGCTGCCCGAGAAACTCTCCACGGACATCACGTCGCTCAACTATGAATCGGACCGCCTAGCCATCGTCATTGAGATGGTCATAGCCGAAGATGGGACTCTGAAGGACTCGGACATATATGAAGCCATGGTCCGCAACCGCGCAAAGCTCGCCTACAACAGCGTCGCCGCATGGCTGGATGGCAAGGGAGCCATGCCCCAGGGGATATCTCCTGTCAACGGCCTCGAGGAAAATCTCCGTCTCCAGGATGGCGTCGCCCGCAGACTCAAAAACTTGCGCTACATCAATGGAGCTCTCAATTTAGAGACGATAGAAGCGAGGCCGAAGTTTGTGGGGGACGAACTCAGGGAAATGGAATCCGACAGGAACAACAGGGCCAAGGACATCATCGAGAACTTCATGGTTTCCGCGAATGGAATTACAGCGCGGTATCTGTCCTCCAGAAAAATTCCCTCGATACGGCGTGTCGTCCGCACGCCTAAGCGCTGGGAACGTATTGTCGATCTTGCGGCGGAACGGAACTTCAAACTCCCAGTCAAGCCGGATTCGAAGTCGCTGGAGAAGTTTCTCGAGGCGGAGAAGTCCTCCGATCCTGTCCGCTTCCCCGATCTCTCCCTGAGCGTAATCAAACTTCTGGGACCCGGCGAATACATCGTCGAAGTTCCTGGAGAAAGTTCGGCCGGACACTTCGGCCTTGCTGTAAAAGACTACAACCACTCCACGGCACCCAACCGCAGATATCCGGACATCGTCACACACCGTCTCCTGAAAGCCGCCATGGCGGGACGTTCCACTCCTTATGGGAACGATGAGCTCGGGACTCTCGCAAGGCACTGCACCGAACAGGAGAACGCCGTTAAGAAAGTCGAGCGGCAGGTTGTTAAATCCGCGGCGGCAATGCTATTAGAGTCAAGGATCGGCGACAAGTTCGATGCCGTTGTGACCGGTGCTGCCGACAAGGGGACATGGGTGCGCATCATGAATCCCCCGATTGTAACCGTTCACGGTTACCAAATTTGACGCTGGAAATCCAGCGGATGCCTATAAGATAGCATCGTTTTTCGGTAGCTTACAAGTAATCTCTTAAAAAAATCCGTTTATTTTCAAATCGGGGCTGGTATCACATCGACAC